>NZ_JBITIB010000036.1:0-90233 GCF_044458565.1 Streptomyces sp. NPDC050433
CTCCGGGCTTTTCCCTTCGGTCTTGCTGTCTTGCGTTTCCGACTCTATCAGAACCTTTCGGTGTCTGATTCCCAGTCAGCGGGTTTGTCTTTCCGACCCTGCGGCCGTTCCGACGTTTCAAACTCTAGCCCGTTTCCCCGTCGTCTCACAAATCGAGTCCCGGTAATGGATTTCGGCATGCCGAAATTGTTCCCGATCGAGGGGGTCCCGCAGAGTTTGTGTGCCGCATTCAAGCGGCCGGAGTGTGTCGTAGAACCGTTACGGCTCTATGACAACTCGAAGAACCTTACGGACCGGGTCTGGTGGTGTCAACTTGGGCCGTTCGCCCTCCGTCAACTCCGGTCAGTCCCAGGTCAGTCCAGGTCGGTCAGGCGCCCTCCGGCGTCCGGCTGCGCGTGTTCCACGCGGCGGAGGAGGCGGGTCAGCAGCTCTCCGAGTACCCCGCGCTCCTTGCCTGAGAGGTCCTGGAGCAGGTCTTCCTCGAAGTCCGAGGCCATCCGCATGGCCTCCAGCCACTTCGTGCGGCCCTCGTCCGTCAGCTCGACGATCACCCGGACGCGGTTGCTCTCGTCCCGGTCGCGCGTGACCAGCCCCTCGCCCGCCATGCGGTCGACGCGGTGGGTCATCGCCGCCGGTGTGAGGCCGAGGCGCTTGGCCAGTTCGCCCGGACCGAGGCGGTACGGGGCTCCCGCCAGGACCAGCGTCTTGAGGACTTCCCACTCGGCGTTGCTGATGCCGAGGTCGGAGACCTGTCGCCCGTACGCCACGTTCATCCGGCGGTTGAGCCGGCCGAGCGCCGAGACAACCTGCTCCACCTGGGGGTCGAGGTCGTCGAACTCTCGCTGATAGGCGGCGATCTGTTCGTCGAGGCTCGGTTCCTCGGGGGTGTCTGACATGCGGCGCAGTATGGCACGCGCATCGTTCGCGTTGAAGTCCTTCGATGTGTATTGTTGAGGTTCTAACTTTAGCTTTGAAGTCTTCAGGCTTCAGCTCTTCCAGTCTTCAGTCTTCTTCTTCCTCCAAGGCAGGTGAGTGTGACCAGGGTGATGGGCGCCGCGATGCGCCGGATCCAGGCAGGGAACGCGCTGAGCGCGTTCGGGCTCGGGTTCACCGTCCCGTATCTCTATGTGTATGTGGCCCAGGTGCGGGACCTGGGGGCGAGTACGGCGGGGGCCGTGCTGGCCGTCTTCGCCATGGCCGCGCTCGTCGTCCTGCCGTTCACGGGTCGGGTGATCGACCGGCGCGGCCCGTTGCCCGTCGTCGTGGGTGGTGCGGTGCTGGCAGCCCTGGGTGCCGTGGGCATGGGGGTGGCGGCGGATGTGCCGACCGCCGTCCTCTCGGCCACGCTGCTCGGCGCCGGTACCGCGGTCATGCAGCCCGCGCTCGCGACGATGATCGTGTGGTGTTCGGCGCCGGCGGACCGTACGCGGGCGTTCGCGACCCAGTTCTTCCTGCAGAACCTCGGGCTCGGTGTCGGTGGTCTGATCGGGGGGCAGCTCGTCGACGTCAACAGGCCGGGGAGCTTCACCCTGCTGTTCGGCATCGAAGCCGCGATGTTCCTCCTGCTGGCCGCCATCGCCGGGTCGGTCCGGCTCCCCCGTATGTCCTCCGCCGTGTCTCCCAAGGAGGCGAGGCGAGCCGAGGGCGGTGGGCTGCGGGCGCTGCTCGGGCATCGGGCGATGGTGCAGTTGTGTGTGCTGGGCTTCGTGCTGTTCTTCGCCTGCTACGGGCAGTTCGAGTCCGGGCTGGCCGCGTACGGCACCGAGGCCGCCGGGATCGACCCGTCGACGCTGGGGGTCGCTCTGGCCGCGAACACCGCCGTGATCGTCGTCGCGCAGTTCGTCGTGCTCCGGCTGGTCGAGCGGCGCAGGCGGAGCCGGGTCATCGCGTCGGTCGGACTGATCTGGGCGGTCGCCTGGATCATCGCGGGGTACGCGGGCCTGGGGCACGGGAGCCAGACGATGGCGACCGCCGCCTTCATCTCCACGTACGCGCTGTTCGGGCTCGGTGAGTCGATGCTGTCGCCGACCGTGGCTCCGCTGGTGGCCGATCTGGCGCCGGACGGGATGATCGGGCAGTACAACGCCGCCTTCGCGCTGGTCAAGCAGCTCGCGCTGGCCGTCGGGCCGGCTGTGGGCGGGCCGATGGGGGCCGCGCTGCACGGCCCGTACATCGTGACGTTCGTGCTCTTCTCGCTCGGCGTCAGCGTGCTGGCGCTGCGGCTGGGCCGACGGCTCACCCCCGTACAGGACCAGCCGTCACTCGCGCACCAGAAGTCGCGCGTGGTCGCCGTGCACAAGCCGGAGGTCGTCGTCGCCTCCTAATGAGGGAGCGCGAACTCGCACCAGACCGCCTTGCCGCCGCCCGGTGTACGGCGCGAGCCCCAGGACGAGGCGATCGTCGCGACGATCGAGATGCCGCGGCCCGCCTCGTCGGCCGGTTCGGCATGGCGGCGCAGTGGCAGATGGTCGTCTCCGTCGGTGACCTCGATGATCAGCCGGCGGTCCGTGCGGCGGAGTCTGAGGCGCATGGGCGGCGTGCCGTGCTGAAGGGAGTTGGCGACGAGTTCGCTGGTGGCGAGCACACCCAGGTCTCTCAGCTCGACCGGGAAGCGCCACGAGGCGAGCACTCCCGAGGCGAACGCGCGGGCGCGCGGGGCCGCCTCGATGCCGCCGAGGAGATCGAGCGCGGCGTTGTGGAAAAGCTCGGCGGCCTGGCCGGTGCGCGCGGGGTGCTGGAGGACCAGGACCGCCACGTCGTCGTCGTGCTCGGCCGTGACGCCCATCGCGCGGATCAGCCGGTCGCAGACGACTTGGGGCGATCCCTTCGCGCCGGCCAGCGCGCGCTCCAGGGAGGCCACGCCCTCGTCGATGTCCTCGCTGCGGCGCTCGACGAGACCATCCGTATAGAGGACGGCGGTGGAGCCGGGCGCGAGGTCGATCGTGCCGGAGGTGTGGATCCAGCCGCCGGTGCCGAGCGGAGGGCCCGTCGGGTCGGCGGCGCGCGCGACCGTGCCGTCCTCGGCGCGTACGAGGATCGGCAGATGGCCCGCCGACGCGTAGACGAGTCGGCCCTCGTTGGGGTCGTGGACGGCGTAGACGCAGGTGGCGATCTGGCTGGCGTCGATCTCGGCGGCGAGTCCGTCGAGCAGTTGCAGGACTTCGTGCGGCGGCAGGTCGAGGCGGGCGTACGCGCGGACAGCGGTGCGCAGCTGGCCCATGACGGCCGCCGCGCGGACGCCGCGGCCCATGACGTCGCCGATTACCAGGGCCGTACGGCCGGCGCCGAGGGTGATCACGTCGTACCAGTCGCCGCCGACCGCCGCGTCCGTACCGCCCGGCTGGTATGTGGCGGCGACGCGCAGGTCGTCGGGCTGTTCCAACTCCTGTGGGAGGAGGGAGCGCTGGAGGGCGACGGCGGTCTCGCGGAGTCTGCGCTCGCTCGCGCGCAGCCGCTCGGTGGCCTCGGCGTGGTCGGTGACGTCGGCGGCGAAGATGAGGACCCCGCGGGAGCCGCTGGTGTCGACGGGGGTGCAGGTCACCGTGTAGGAGCCGTCGCGGGCCACGGCGGCGCCGTTGGCCAGGGCGTGGGTGGTGCCGACTGGGACCGACTGGACCTTGCGGGACTTGACCGTCCGGGGCTTTCCGCTGCGCAGCACCTGGTCCATGAGGGGCATCAGGCCCAGCTCGACCAGTTCGGGGCAGCTCTCGGCCGCGGTCGTGCCCGGCTCGCGTGGTCCGAAGGCGTCGGTGTAGGCGTCGTTGACGTACGCGACACGGTGATCGGGGCCGTACACCAGGGCGACGAGGGCGGGGAGACCGTCGAGGACGTCGCGGACGGCCAGCTCTTCGAGCGCGGGGATTCCCGTTCCCTTCGGGCCGATGTCTCTCGCGTCTCTTCTGCCTCTTCCGTCCTTTCGGTCTCTTCTCTCCGTGTGCTCGCCGTGTCCTTCGAATTCACCACGGGCGGCGGGCACGGAACTGGCGGAACCCGACGAGTGCGCCTCTCCACCGTCCGTTCGCGCGGCGATGCGGCGCTGTGTACCGGGGAGCCGGGCGCTCCAACGCGTGAAATTCACGGATTTTCAGGCCTCATGGTGTCGTTGCTGTTCGCCTTGGTGGGCTACCGGATCGCTCTCTGCGGAATCACTCTGTGCAGATGTGAACCCACCTATGGTCACACGTTCAGTGTGGCCGACCGCACTGACATCGGACGTCAGACGTCTCTGGGGCGTTCCCGTCCGGCGGCGAGTTCGAATTCGGCACGTGGATGCTCCAGGGAGCCGAGGGAGACGATCTCCCGCTTGAAGAGGCCGGACAGGGTCCATTCCGCCAGTACTCGCGCTTTGCGGTTGAAGGTGGGGACGCGGCTGAGGTGGTACGCGCGGTGCATCAGCCAGGCCGGATATCCCTTGAGTTTACGGCCGTAGACCTGCGCGACGCCCTTGTGGAGACCGAGCGACGCGACGGAACCTGCGTACCGGTAACGGTAGTCGCGCGGTGTTTCGCCTCGTAGCGAGGCGACGATGTTTTCGGCCAGTACGCGGGCCTGGCGGACGGCGTGTTGCGCGTTGGGAGCGCATTCGGCGCCGGGCTCGTCCGCCGCCAGGTCGGGGACGGCGGCGGCGTCACCGGCCGACCAGGCGTGTTCGGCGCCGTCGACGGCGAGCGTGGCCGTGCAGATGAGCCGGCCGCGTTTGTCGAGGGGCAGATCGGTGGCGGCGAGGACCGGGTGCGGTTTGACGCCGGCCGTCCACACGACGGTGCGGGTGGGGAAGCGGGTCCCGTCGCTCAGTACGGCCACCCTGTTCTCGCAGGAGTCGAGCCGCGTTTCGAGACGTACGTCTATGTTGCGGGCCCGCAGCTCGCGGACCGCGTACTTGCCCATGTCGTGGCCGACCTCGGGAAGGATGCGGTCCGAGGCCTCGACGAGGATCCACTTCAGATCGTCGGCCTTGACGTTGTGGTAGTAGCGGGTGGCGTAGCGGGCCATGTCGGCCAGCTCGGCGAGCGCTTCGACGCCCGCGTAGCCGCCGCCGACGAAGACGTAGGTGAGTGCGGCGTCGCGCAGTTCCGGGTCGCGGGTGGAGGAGGCGATGTCCATCTGCTCCAGGACGTGGTTGCGCAGGGCGATGGCTTCTTCGACGGTCTTGAAGCCGATGCCGTGTTCGGCGAGTCCGGGGACCGGGAGGGTGCGGGAGATCGAGCCGGGGGCGAGGACGAGTTCGTCGTACGTCATCTCGAAGGAGCCGGGGGGCGGGTCGGCGGGGCCGCCGGTGGCGGTGGAGCCGTTGGTGGCGGTGGAGCCGCCGGTGGCCGGGCTGTTGCGAACCGGACCGCTCGCGGTCGCTCTCGTCGCCGCCTCTTCCTCCGACGCGAGGGTGGTGAGCGTCGCGACGCGCTTGGCGTGGTCGACGGATCTGGCCTCACCGACGATGATCGTGCAGTCCGGCAGGACGCGGCGCAGCGGTACGACGACATGGCGTGGTGAGATCGAGCCGGCCGCGGCCTCGGGCAGGAACGGCTGGTAGGTCATGTACGCATTGGGCGACACGACCACGACCTCCGCCTCGCCGCGCTTGAGCTTCTGCTGGAGCCGGAGCGCGGTGTACATCCCGACGTAGCCGCCGCCGATGACGAGAACCCGTGCGCGGGGCGGTGGTGCGGGGGTCGTCCCCCGGGAGATCTCTGCCTTCACCACCCCATGAGGCAACGGGCTCCTTGGTTTGTCCACAGCCCCGGCAAATTGTGTGACCGGAGCCCCTCGGCCGCCCCACGTGGGCAAATCCCCCTGCGGCAGCGAAGGTTCGCAGGTCAGGGGGTATGGGCCCGGGGGTGGGAGAGTGCCGAATCAGGCATCTTCCGGTCCTTGCTCCGATCGGGGGGCGCACTGTGCGGAACCACCCCCTTCTGAATTCCCCGGGGCTCAACTATGTTCGTACTTCGTCGGGGGTGTCGACCGTGACTTGGTCGTACGGCCCCGGCTGTCAGGCGGGGAGGTCTCCGGGGGGAGACGTCATTACCGGGGGAACGCTTATGCACATCCAGGATTCTCATTGGCAGGCCGTCGTATCCGTTGACGGCAACGGACGCACCGGCGCGGGCGGGATCGGCCGTGCCGCTCCGCTGCGTGTCGACGCACAGCGCAATCTGGAGCACGTCCTGCGGGCGGCTCGTGAGGTGTTCGGCGAACTCGGTTACGGGGCGCCGATGGAGGACGTGGCGCGTCGCGCCCGGGTCGGGGTGGGCACGGTCTACCGACGTTTTCCCAGCAAGGACGTGCTGGTCCGGCGGATAGCCGAGGAGGAGACCTCCCGGCTGACGGAGCAGGCGCGGGCGGCTCTGGGGCAGGAGGACGAGCCGTGGTCCGCGCTCGCCCGCTTCCTGCGGACGTCGGTGGCATCCGGCGCGGGCAGGCTGCTGCCGCCGCAGGTGCTGAGAGTCGGGGTGGACGTCGACGAGTCGACGGTCGTCCCGGACACGGCGGACGGGACACGGGTGCCGCACCAGCGGCAGTCGGGGCACCCGGATCTGCGGGTGGTCGGTCCCGGTGAGCACGCCGGGCAGCACCCCTCGGTGTCGCTGGGGGCGGCGGAGACCGCCGGCTCGGCGGGGTCCTTGGGCGACGGCCTGGTGGACCCGGCTTCGGGCACGGTCGAACTGCTCGATGTCGTGGGGCAGTTGGTGGAGCGCGCGCGGTCGGCCGGCGAGCTTCGGCCCGGCGTGACGGTGGCCGATGTCCTGCTGGTGATAGCCACGGCGGCGCCCGCGCTGCCGGACGCGGCGCAGCAGGCGGCGGCTTCGGCACGGCTGCTGGACATCCTGCTCGAAGGGCTTCGGTCCCGCGCGGCGTGAGGCCGGGGCCTGTCCGACGGATGCCGTTGGTGTCCGGAGCGTCAACTTGAGGCTGTGGGGCGGCCGTCGGACGGAAGTTCGCCCGACGACCACGCCGCCTCCGGTGTGAGCCCGCGCGTCGCGCTGCATGACCAGGGCCTGTCCGGGCGTGTCCGGTGCGGAACATCCTGGTGAACGGCGTTTGCGGCATGGCTCATTGAATCCTTCGCGTTGGGGCACGGGCCGGCGCCCTGTTTCGGTGGCGAATCACGAAAGGGTGGTCGCTGTCAACAGGGGTTGGTAGCGACTCGCCAAGGAGCGCGCACAACGCCGAATTAGCTCGATCGTGTGCTCGTCCGCTTGCGGCTTGCGGAGCGCTGGTCCGACCGGGTTAACGTGATCCTTCGATCTGGGACGCCGGGTATGGCGTCAGTTGAGAACGCCGGGGACCAGTGCGCCCAAGACCGTTCGGGGCGTGCGGCTGAGCGGGCTCACTCACGCTCAGTCCGCAGGAGCGGTTTGGCGGTGGGGGGCGCTGTGGCACGCTGACTCGGTGTTTCGGGTCTGCAGGACGCTACGGGGGCTTCCGCGATGAGCGGTGACGGACAGGACGAGCCACTGGGTGGCGGCGCCGGCGGTACGGGGACGGGCGGGCGGCCTGCCGGGCAGGTGCCGAGCCAGGGTGGGCCCGGAGGTTCCTCTTCGTCCGGGGCTGCCGGTCGGGTCGGTCCCGTCAGGCCTGTGGCTCCCGCCGCTTCCCAGGGCGAGGCGGACCCGAGTGTGCCGCCGCAGCGCGAGGGCGGCGCTGCCGGGACGGTCGAGGCCGACGCGCTCGTCGAGGGAGCGGGCGTCGATCTGCCGCCCTCGGACGCCGGGTTGATCCAGCGGATGCGGGCCGGCGACGACGGCGCGTACGAGGAGCTGTACCGGCGGCACTCGGCGGCCGTACTGCGCTACGCGCGCACCTGCTGCCGGGACGCCCACACCGCCGACGACCTGACGGCGGAGGTCTTCGCGCGCACGCTCCAGGCGGTGCGCGGGGGCGCCGGGCCGGAGCAGGCGGTGCGCGCGTATCTGCTCACGACCGTACGGCGCGTCGCCGCCGCGTGGACGAAGACCGCCAAGCGCGAGCAGCTGGTGGAGGACTTCGCGGTGTTCGCCGCCGAGTCCGCCCGCTCGGCCGAGGTGTCGGACGACGAGACCCTGGACCTGGGGGCCGACGTGCGGGCCATGCACCAGGCCGAACGGTCGCTGGCCATGCAGGCGTTCCGCAGTCTGCCCGAGCGCTGGCAGGCGGTGCTCTGGCACACCACCGTCGAGGAGGAGTCGCCGAGCGCGGTCGCGCCGCTGTTCGGTCTGACGGCCAACGCCACGGCCGTACTGGCCAGTCGGGCGCGTGAGGGTCTCAGGCAGGCGTATCTCCAGGCGCATGTGAACTCGGCGGTGGCCTCGGCCGGCGACTGCGCGCAGTACGCCGACCGGCTCGGCGCGTACGCGCGCGGCGGTCTGCGGATCCGGGCCGAGCGCGGGCTGCGCAAGCACCTGGACGAGTGCGCGAAGTGCCGTCTCGTCGCGGGCGAGTTGGCGCATGTCAACGCCGGGATTCCGGCGGTGCTGCCGATCGCGGTCATCGGCTGGCTCGCCGCCGGGTACTCGCTCAAGGCCGCCGGGGTCGTCGTCGGCGGGGCGGCGGGCGCGGCCGGTGCGGGTGGGGCGGCGGCTGCGGCGGGTGGTGGTGGTGCGTCGGGGTCGGCAGGAGGCGCAGCGGCGGGTGGCGCGGCGGCCGAGGGGCTGGGCGCGCCGATGAAGGCGGGGATCGCGGCCGTGGTCGCGCTCGCCGCGGCGGCGGGGCTGGTGTGGGCGCTGACCGGGGACGAGGTTCCCGACAGACCGAAGGCGAAGCCGCCGGTCGTCCAGCCCGTGGTACCCGAGGAGCCCGCGCCGCCGCCGAAGCCGAAGCCGCCTGCCGCGCCCGCGCCTGCTCCGCGGCCGGCACCACCGGAGAAGCCCTCGCCGAAGCCCTCGCCGAAGCCGAGCCCCACGCCGACGAAGGCGAAGCCGACACCGCCGAAGCCGAAGCCGAAGCCCGAGCCCCCGAAGCCGCCGGCCGACCGCCCGGAACCGCCCGTCCCGGCTCCGCCGCCTCCGCCTCCGCCTCCGCCTCCGCCGAGGGTGTACCAGGTGAACCAGCTCAAGTACGACGTGACGGGTGACGGGTCCGGGCCCGAGGTGCGGATCGGGCAGAGCAGCTGGCTCTGGCAGCGCCCTGGCATGTCGGTCGGCGGCACCCGGTACGGGCACGGGGCGTCCGTGCACGCGCGCAGTTCGGTGACCATCGAGCTGAACCGCCGGTGCGCCACCTACCAGGCGCTGGTCGGTGTCGACGACATGACGCTCGGGCTCGGCGCGGTGCGCTTCTCCGTGTACGGCGACAGCGGCCGGCTCTGGCGGTCCCCGGTGGTGCGCGGCGGCGAGGCGGCGGTGCCGGTGAGCGTGGGGATCGGGGGCCGGACGACCATCCGACTGGTGGTCGAACCGCACACGCCGTTCGACCGGGTGGCGGTGGCCGACTGGGCGCAGTCCAGGATCAGTTGCGGCTGACGTCGCGGTCCGGGCTCGCTGCCAACGGTTGCGGCCGTCCTCCTACGGATGCAGCGTCGGGCGGGGCATCACGCCGCCCGCCACCGCGCGTTGGCGGGGCGCCGCCGAACCCGTCCAGCAGGTGCCGCGGCGGGAGAGCAGCCGCCTGAGCCACAGTTCCGTGGAGACCAGGTCGGCGATGCCGTCCAGCGGGATCGGCTCGCCCTCGGCGGCCTTGCGCAGCGCCTTGCGCACCACGCGTGCCTCGATCAGGCCCGCGTCGGCGAGCAGCGGCGCGTCGAACAGGGCCATCAGGTCGTTGACGGCCGCCCGCATCCCGGTGCGGGTCGCGGCGACGGACGTCGCGTGCGTGGTGGCGCCCCAGCCCGGCGGCAGGTCGTGGATGCCCGCCCCCGCGAGGACGGCGCGCAGGATGTCGGAGCGGGCGCCGGGCTGGACCCGTAGCGATTCGGGCAGCGCCCGGCAGGCGCGTACCACCTGGTTGTCGAAGAACGGCGCGTGCAGCCGCTGGCTGCGGATCTCGGCGGCCTGCTCGAAGATGCGGTGATCGGCGGCGTGCCGGGCCAGCGCGGCCCGTGCGCGGGCCTCTCCTGGCCGCTGGACGGATGTCGGGCGGATCGCAGCCGCCGTCAGGCGAACCGATACTTCAGCCAGCGCCTCCCCCGTGAGCCAGCGCGCCGCCGGTCCGGGCCGCGACCAGGTCAGCGCGGCGAGGGAAGCACCCAACGGCCCGTCGGCAGCGGGGGCGTTGCGGTCGCGGTGCGCGCCGGGGAGCTGGGCGGCGGCCTCTTCGAGGCCGGTGCGGTACGGCGTACGGGCCAGGCGGCGGGCCGCGCGGTAGACGGTGACCGGCACGAACAGCGAGCCCGCCGCGGGCCCTTGGGCCTTGGCGAGCGCGGTGGCCGGCCGCAGCAGGTCGCGGCGGCGCCGGTCGATCAGCAGGTCGGCCAGGCGCGCCGGGTGGGCGTCCAGCACCTCGCGGGCCCCGGCCCCGGTGAAGTGGTCGGCGCTGCCCGCGGCGAGCCGGCGGCGGTGGCGTTCGGCGGTGACGAGGGAGGGGCCGGGCTCGTCGGTCAGCGGGCCTTCCAACTCGGCGTACGGCAGGGCTTCTTCGCCCTCGGCGACGACCACGTGGTGCAACCGGGGGTTGGAGGCCATGGCGCGGGCCCGTTCCAGCTCGGCCTCGCGCCCGCCGGTGGCCAGGTCGTTGAAGGTGACGGCGAGGAGCCGTTCGCCGGCGCCGGTGCCGTGGCCGAGGACGGTGCCGGGTGCGCCGGGCAGGCCGGCGGCGAGCAGGGCGAGGGTGCCCGACGCACTGCCGCCCGACAGGTCGGCGCCGATGCCGGGGACGGGTCCGCCGCGGGCGGCGCGCCGGTCGGCGGGCCCCATGCCCGGCACCGGTCCGGGGTCGGGCGGCACCGTCTCGGGGGCGTGGCGCGGCGCCAGGAGTCTGGCCCGTACGGCTTCGACGAGGGCGTCCCTGACTCCCTCGACGGCCCGTTCGGGGTCGACCTGGGGTGCGGCGACGGCGAGCGAGGCGACCTGTTCGTAGCCGGTGATCTCGCGGGAGCCCTCGCGCAGCACGAGGGCGTGTCCTGGCGGGACGCGTTTGACGCCCGCGTAGGGCGTGGAGTCGCGCAGTGCTTCGGGCGTTTCGGGGCAGGCGAGCAGCGCGGCCAGGTGCCCGATGTCGAGCTGGGCCTCGATGAGGTCGGCGAGGGGCAGTGCGGCGGTGGCGTACGCGGTGCCGTTCGCCCAGGGGGTGTGGAAGACGGGTCTGGCGCCCGCCAGATCGCCCGCGACGGTGATCCGTCTGCCGATCTGCGCGACGGCCGTGTAACTGCCCGGCCAGGCGGTGAGATGGCGCAGGGCGCCGCCGCGCGCCGCGAACAGGCCCAGTTTCAGCTGCTCGTCGGTGGCGCCGCAGCAGCCGAACACGGCGAGCCGGGTGAAGGCGTCGACACTGACGACGCGTACTTCGTCGTCCCGCCAGTCGCCCACGGCCCACAGCGGATCCGGGTCGCCCCACAGGAGTTGGGACCCGACGGGGTGGACCGACCGGCCCTCGGACTGATCGCCCACGGAGCCCGCGGTGCCGAAGCTCGCGGCGATACTGCTCCACCCCACCAACCAGCGCATCGCCGCCTCCACAGCCTGTGGATCAAGAGTCGTACCGTCGTCGTCGTCAGTCGTTCGTGAACATGCTGCCACGACAACGGCACACAGGAGGGGACCAGGTGAGGGAGTGCGAAATGCGAACGCGCCCCTGGCAAAGGACAATTGGGGCGGTGGAGGGTTCAGGTCGGACAGACAGCATTCAGCCAATTCTCTGAGCCCGATGCGCCGACAGAATGTCGGTAAACGTACAGTCCGGGAGGCGTCTTCGCCTCCCGGACCGATCCGCCACCCGCGGGGAAATGAGGCGGCGGTGTCCCCCAGCCCACTGGTTCCAGTACGCAGTGGGCCGACCCACGCAGCACTCATCGAAGCGCTCACGGCCTCTTTTGGCCAAGAGCGCACAGCCGGGCGCACGGCCACACACCCGGAGCACGTTCGAGCGGGGGCGAGTTTTACACGTACTCGTGTGCGGACAACAATCCCGCCATCCGGATGTCTGCCCCTTAACGGTAGGGATGCGGCGAACTACGCTGTGTTTACGAATGCCACGGGGTCCCTCACAAGAGGGGTCGGCGGGGCGGCCGTCTGTGTGTCGAGGGGTGGCGCATGTCCAGGGAGCTACGCGGGCCGAACGAGAAACTCGGCACCGTTCTCGCCCTCGCGGGAATCAGCAACGCCGGTCTCGCCCGGCGGGTCAACGACCTCGGGTCGCAGCGCGGTCTGACGCTTCGATACGACAAGACCTCCGTGGCGCGGTGGGTTTCGAAGGGGATGGTGCCGCAGGGTGCCGCGCCCCATCTGATCGCCGCGGCCATCGGCGCCAAGCTGGGCCGTCCCGTACCACTGCATGAAATCGGCCTGGCCGACGCCGATCCCGCGCCGGAGGTGGGTCTCGCCTTCCCGCGCGACGTGGGCGAGGCGGTGAGGTCGGCGACCGATCTGTACCGGCTGGACCTGGCGGGCCGGCGGGCGGGCAGCGGTGGCATCTGGCAGTCACTGGCCGGTTCCTTCGCGGTCAGCGCGTACGCCACGCCCGCTTCGCGGTGGCTGATATCGCCCGCCGACTCGTCCGTCGCGCGCGATGCGGCGATGGCCGAGGCGGCACGGAGAGCGCACGCGGCGCACGGCGGGGGCGCCTTGACCGGTCCGCCCGCCTCGGCCCTCGCGCCCGGCGCGGCGGGGCCCGCGGGCGCCGCGGGGGCCGATGGCGAGGTCTCGCCACTGCGCGTGGGGCACAGCGATGTCGCCAAGCTCCGCGAGGCGGCGGCCGACGCCCGGCGCTGGGACTCCAAGTACGGGGGTGGCGACTGGCGTTCGTCGATGGTGCCCGAGTGTCTGCGGGTCGACGCGGCGCCGCTGCTGCTCGCCGCGTACAGCGACGAGGTCGGCCGCGGTCTCTTCGGCGCGACGGCCGAACTGACCAGGCTGGCCGGGTGGATGGCCTTCGACACCGGACAACAGGAGGCCGCGCAGAGGTACTACATCCAGGCTCTGCGGCTCGCCCGCGCGGCGGCCGACGTGCCGCTCGGCGGCTATGTGCTGGCCTCGATGTCCCTCCAGGCGACGTATCGCGGCTTCGCCGACGAGGGCGTCGACCTGGCCCAGGCCGCGCTGGAGCGCAACAGGGGCCTCGCGACGGCCCGCACGATGAGCTTCTTCCGGCTGGTGGAGGCACGCGCGCACGCGAAGGCGGGCGACGCGGCGGCGGCCGGAGCGGCGCTGAAGGCCGCGGAGGGCTGGCTGGAGCGTTCGCGGGCGGGTGACGCGGATCCCAGCTGGCTGAGCTTCTACTCGTACGACCGCTTCGCCGCCGACGCCGCCGAGTGCTACCGCGATCTGAAGGTGCCGCATCAGATGCGGCGCTTCAACGAGCAGGCGCTGTCCCGGCCGACCGAGGAGTTCGCGCGGTCGCACGGCTTACGCCTGGTGGTGAGCGCCGTCGCCGAGCTGGAGTCCGGGAATCTGGACGCGGCGTGCGCGGCGGGGACACGTGCCGTGGAGGTGGCGGGGCGGATCTCGTCGGCGCGCACGACCGAGTACGTGCGGGACCTGCTGCACCGCCTTGAGCCGTACGGCGACGAGCCGCGGGTCGCGGAGCTGCGGGAGCGGGCGCGCCCGCTGCTGGTGGCGCCGGCGTAGGAACGGGCGGGGCCGCCGCCCGAATGCTCGGTGAACGATGAGGGACACGCGTAGTACCCCGGTGGTTTAAGGGCATTGTCAGTGGGCCAGTGCACTATCGGGCGGGAGGTTGCGCGGTGATGAACGACGGCACGGGTCGCGTCGGCGACCACGGCTACGAGCACGGGCACGGGCACGGGCACGGAAACAGGTACGGGCACGGCTACGACTGCGACGTGCTGGTGATCGGCGGCGGCATCGTCGGTCTCTCGACGGCGTACGCCCTCACTCGCGCCGCCCCCGGCACCCGCGTGACGGTCCTGGAGAAGGAGCCCGGTCCCGCGCGGCACCAGACGGGGCACAACAGCGGGGTCATCCACAGCGGTGTGTACTACCGCCCCGGCTCGCTCAAGGCGCGTTACGCGATCAAGGGCGCCGCCGAGATGGTCAAGTTCTGTGCGGAGTACGGCATCGCGCACGAGGTCACCGGCAAGCTCATCGTCGCCACCGGCCGGGACGAGCTGCCCCGGCTGCACGCCCTGGTCCAGCGCGGCCGGGAGAACGGCATCCCGGTCCGGGAGCTGGGCCCGGCGCAGATCATGGAGTACGAGCCGGAGGTGCGTGGCCTGGCCGCGATCCATGTCGGCACGACCGGGGTGTGCGACTTCGGTGCCGTCGCGGCGCGGCTCGCCGACTCGGCCGAGGCGTCGGGCGCGGCCGTGCGGTACGGCGCGGAGGTCACCGTCGTCGACCGGCGGGCGTGGGGTGTCGCCGTGCGTACGTCCTCGGGAGAGGTGGTCAGGGCCCGCGCCCTCGTCAACTGCGCGGGGCTCCAGTGCGACCGGGTGGCACGGCTGACGGGCGACGATCCGGGCATGCGGATCGTCCCGTTCCGAGGCGAGTACTTCGAGCTGGCCCGGCCCGCCCTCGTCCGCGGGCTGGTCTATCCGGTGCCGGATCCGGCCTTTCCGTTTCTGGGGGTGCATCTGACGCGCGGCATCGACGGCGGCGTCCACGTCGGCCCGAACGCGGTGCCCGCGCTGGCCAGGGAGGGCTACACCTGGTCCGCCGTACGCCCCCGTGAGCTGGCGGGCACACTCGGCTGGCCCGGTTCCTGGCGGATAGCGCGCAGGCACTGGCGTTACGGCGCGGGCGAGCTGCGCCGTTCGCTGTCCAAGCACGCCTTCGCCACCGCCGTACGCAGGCTGGTTCCCGCCGTGACGGACGCGGACCTGCGCCCCGCGACGGCCGGGGTGCGCGCCCAGGCGGTGCTGCGGGACGGCACGCTGGCCGACGACTTCCTGATCCAGGAGTCGCCGCGCACGGTGCATGTGCTCAACGCCCCGTCACCGGCGGCGACGGCCGCGCTCCCGATCGGCCGCGAGGTGGCGGGGCGGGCGCTGGCGATGCTGCGGGGAGCCGACGGCGGCTAGGCGGTGTCGGCAGGGGTGTCGGGCCGGTCCGTAGAATTGGCGTTCCTGTCCGAATCGACCTACCTGAGAAAACGTGTCCGAGACCCAGATGAACGTGAACAGCGACCGGCGCCGCGACGACGGCAGTGACGGTGGGGGCGTACGCGCCGAAGGCACCCACCCCTGGTCCCGGATGTTCCCCGAGGGCCACGGACCGGCGGCCGACCCCGCCGGATCGCACTTCGAGCGCCGTATCCGCAGCTTCCAGCCGCGCCGCAGCCGCGTGACGACCGGACAGGCCGACGTCCTGCGGCGGCTCTGGCCCTCCTGGGGCCTGGAAATAGACGGGCGGCGGGTCCTCGATCTCGACGCGCTGTTCGGCGGGCTGCCCGTCGTCCTGGAGATCGGCTTCGGGATGGGCGAGGCCACGGCGCGGATGGCCGCCGACGACCCGGCCACCGGGATCCTCGCCGCCGACGTCCACACGCCGGGGCAGGGCAACCTCCTGCGTCTCGCCGAGCGGAACGGGCTGTCCAACATCCGCGTGGCCAACGGCGACGCGATCATCCTGCTGCGGGAGATGCTGGCGCCCGCCTCGCTGGACGGGCTGCGCGTGTACTTCCCCGACCCGTGGCCCAAGACTCGCCACCACAAACGGCGGCTGATCCAGCCCGACTTCCTCACGCTCGCCGCGCCCCGGCTGAAGCCCGGTGCCGTGCTGCACTGCGCGACCGACTGGGAGCCGTACGCCGAGCAGATGCTCGACGTACTGACCGCGCACCCCGCCTTCGAGAACACCGCCCCCGATGGCGGCTACGCGCCACGGCCCGAATTCCGGCCGCTCACGCGGTTCGAGGGCCAGGGTCTGGACAAGGGGCATGCCGTACGTGACCTGGTCTTCCGCCGCGTCGCGGACGGCGTACCGGCCGGGTAGCACGGTGGCCGGGACGGGGCAGGCGCCATCGCGCGGTGTCAGTGGTGCTCGTTAGGGTCATCAGGTGTCCGAAGCGTCCCGACCACCCCCGCAGCACCCCCACCCGGCGATCCCCGGAGCCGAGCAGCAACAGCAGCTCGGTGACATGTGGGCCGCCGTGCCCGAGCGTTCCCGCTGGCGGTACCTGCCGCAGCGCCCGTTCTGGCGGCGCCCGGCCGTGCGCGCGGGCGCGGTGGTCATCCTGCTCACGCTCTGCGGTCTGCTGATCCTCGCCCTCGTACGGGAACAGACCGGCACCCAGGGCTTCCTCGTCGGTCTCGGTCTGGCGGTCCTGCCCGTGCCGCTGCTGATGGCGGCCTTCCGCTGGCTGGACCGGGTCGAGCCGGGGCCCTGGCGGAATCTGCTCTTCTCCTTCGCCTGGGGCGCCTGCGCCGCCGCCCTCGTGGCGATCACGGCGAACTCCTTCGCGACCCAGTGGATAGCCACCGCCACCGCCGACCCCGCCGGTGCGGAGTCACTGGGGGCCACGGTGGTCGCGCCGATCGTCGAGGAGAGCGCGAAGGCCGCCGCGATCCTGCTGATCTTCCTCTTCCGGCGGCGGTCCTTCACCGGTCTCGTCGACGGAGTCGTCGTGGCCGGCTTCACCGCGACCGGCTTCGCCTTCACCGAGAACATCCTCTATCTCGGCAGCGCCTTCGGTGAGGACCAGCAGATCGGCAACTCGGGCCTCGCGTCGGTGACCGCGGCGACCTTCTTCGTACGGGTGGTGATGTCGCCGTTCGCGCATCCCCTCTTCACGGTCCTGACGGGCATCGGCTTCGGCATGGCCGCCCTCGCCACCCGCCGCCAGCGCGTGCGCCGTTGGCTGCTGCCGGTGCTCGGCCTCGTGCTGGCCATGGGCGTGCACGCGCTGTGGAACGGCTCCACGTCGCTGTTCGGCCCGTACGGCTTCTACGCGGTGTACGCGGCCTTCATGCTCCCCGCCTTCGCCCTGCTGACCTGGCTGGCGATATGGAGCCGACAGCGCGAACTGCGCACGGTCGCGGACGAGTTGCCCGCGTACGCGGCGGCCGGCTGGCTCGCGGAGACCGAACCGCTCGCGCTGTCCTCGATGCGGGCGCGCTCGATGGCACGCGACATGGCGGGCCGTACGTACGGGCCGTCGGCGGCCCGCGCGGTCGGCGAGTACCAGGCGTTCGCGACCGCTCTGGCGTTCCTGCGCCACCGGGCGGGGCGCGGCACCGCGGGCCCGGACTTCGTCGAGCGCGAGCAGGAGTTGCTGCACCACCTGTGGCAGCGCCGGGAAATGGCGTCGCCCGCGCTGGCGTACGCGGCGCGGGCGACGGGGCGGGTGTGGACGCCGCCGCCGTACATCGACTACGGCGGCTACAACCCGTATCGGAGCTAGAGAGCCGGAGAGTTCAGGGCGGGATTCATGACGGGCTTCAGGGCGTGAGGCCCTTGCTGCGCAGCCAGCTCATCGGGTCGATCCCGCTGCCGCCCGCGGTGTGGACCTCCAGGTGCAGGTGCGCGCCGGTGACATTGCCGGTGGCTCCCACGCGCCCGACGGTCTCGCCGGTGGTGACCTTCTGGCCGACGCCGACGGTCATCGAGGACAGGTGGGCGTACCAGATCTCCGTACCGTCCTCCAGCTCCAGCACCACGCGGTAGCCGTACGACCCCGACCAGCCCGCCGACTTGACGGTGCCGCTGTGAACGGCCTTGGTGGGCGTGCCCGCCGACGCGGCGAAGTCCAGGCCGGTGTGCTGGCCGGAGGACCACATGGAGCCGGCCTGGCCGTAGGTGGAGGTGAGCGTGTACGAGGAGGTGGGGAGCGAGAAGCTGGCGGCCAGCTTCTCCAGGCGCTCCTGCTCGGCCTTGGCCTCGGCCGCTTCCTTCGCCTTGCGCCTCTCCTCGGCGGCCTTCGCCTCGGCCTCGGTCTGCTGCTTCTTGGCCTCCGCCGCGGCCTTCTGAGCGGCGGCGGCCTCGACGCTCGCCTTCTGGGCCGCGTCGGCCTCGGCCTGCTGCTGCTCCGCCTGCTGGAGGATGCGGGCGCGCAGCGCCTCGCCGGAGTCGGTGGTGCCCTGCTGCGCGTCGGCGGCGGTGAGGCCCGCCGTGGTCAGCGGGGAGGGTGTCTCGTCGCTCTTCTTGTCGCCGCCGGACATGAAAGACCCGACGCCGGGAAGGGACTTGGCGTCGGGGAGATTGTCCGAGATCGAGTCGGGAAGTGATATCGAGACCGCGGGCTTGTCCTGGGCGGAGGCGATGCCTCCCGCGCCGACCGCGGCGATGACGCCCACGCCGAGGACCGTGGAGCTGCGGGCGAGAGCGTTGCGCTGCTTGGCGACACGGTGCTTGCCGCGTACGGGACGGACGGACTCCGCGGTGGGATTCCACTCCTCCCAGTCCCTGTTCACCTCGCCGTCGGCTCGATCGGTGCCGTCGAACCGGCTTCCGGGGCCGAAATGGAGCGGGACTGAGGCTTCGGGGGCAGGCCTGTTGGACGCCACTGAGGCGCTCTCCTTTCCTTCCTTCTCGCCTACCGGGTTAGCTGACGGGTTCGGAGCAGGAAGGTCTCCTACGAGCGCTGCTCGCCGCACGAGGCAGCAAGTGACGCCCGATTCACCCCAATTGGTGGTTCCCCGGTTTCCTTGCGGAATTCGGCGCGTGCAGCACGGTGCCGTCTCTTTCGACGGCTGGGACAACCGCGCTGCGTTATCGAACGTTAATAGACGACCGGGGCTTATTCCAAGCTGTTCCGGGTGATCGTTAGCGATCGCGGCCCGGATCAACCAGGACACAAGCGGGCGGAGTCGGGCGAGTTGATCGCCCTTCGGACCGTGTGGGATCACACAGTCGACCTGACGGTGCGTCAAATGTTATGCGGAGTGATGCGCTTCAACTACGCAGCGTGGCGGGCGAGATGACGGCGCACCGCGCGGAGTCGCGCGGAGACCGCGCGGAGATAGTGAAAAGGCCGCGAGAAGACGGGATTCACGGCACGACCGGCATCGTCCGGCGCCGCTCCGGCTGCCTCTCGGTGGGCCGGGTGACGGCGAGCAGCGCCATGTCGTCCGTGGTGGCGCCGCCGGTGTGCAGCCGTACGTCCCCGACGACCGCCTCCAGCAGTTCGTCGGGGCCGGGGAAGATTCGTCCCGCGAGCCGTTCGCGCGGGTTGTAGAAGACGCCCGCCGCGTTGCGCGCCTCGGTGAGCCCGTCCGTGTAGAGGAGCAGCGTCGCCCCGGACAGGTAGGGCATCTCGTCGGCGCGGTCCGGCCAGGTCCCCAGCTCCCCCATCCCGAGCGGCAGCGCCGGTTCTGTGGTGGCCAGCACGGTCAGTCCGCCGTCGGGCGCGAGCAGCAGCGGCTCCGGGTGCCCGCGGTTGACCACGCGCACCGTGCCCGCGGCGTGCGGGATCTCGGCCAGTACGGCGGTGGTGAAGCCCTCGAACAGATCGATCCCGCTGCGCCGGGTGCCTTCGCGCGCCAGCGCCCGCTCCAGCCGCTGCGCGACCCCTTCGAGCGACCGCTCCTGCTCGGCGGCTTCCCGGAACGCGCCGATGATGACGGCCACGGTCTCGACGGCGCCCATCCCCTTGCCGCGGACATCGCCGACCACCAGCCGTACCCCGTGCTCCGTGTCCTGGACGGCGAACAGGTCACCGCCGATGAACGCGCCCTTCTCCGCGGCCTCGTACCGCGCGGCGATGTGCAGACCGCCTATCCGGGGGGCCGGCGTCGGCAGGACGGCGCGCTGGGCCGCCTCGGCGATGACCCGTGCCGAGGCCAGGCGCTCGCCGCTCCGGCGTACGACACCGTTGATGGCCAGCGCGAGGACGGAGACCGTGAAGACGGTCAGCAACTCGGTGATCGTCACGATCGCGGCCACCCTGTTGTTGTAGAAGTACAGCCCGATGATGGCGGCGATCGACACGATGCCGACGAGGAGGGTACGCGCGAACGAGAAAAACGGGGCTGCGACCAGCGGCGCCGCCGAGAAGAGCGGGGAAGCGGTGATGGCTGCCGGGGTCGATTGGTCCAGGATGATCGCCACCACGATGATCAGACCGGGCAGGATCTCCACGAACCGATTCGCCGGTCGGGCGGCGTGCCGGCCGCGCCGCCGCCCGACCGGGCGGGGGTCCTCGGAGCCGAAGCCCGCGGGGAGCCTGTCGCCCTGACGCGAGTTGCTCCAGGTGGAGGCGTCCGAAGGCGAGTCGGCCTCGCGGAGGTCGGTATCGGCGCGCTGGAAGCCGCGCCGGACCCCGTGCCGGACCCCGTGCCGGACTCTGTTACTGAAACCGCGGAGCCTGCTGGACAGGCGGGGACGGCGGTCGACACTCCCGGCGGGACGGTCGTCGCTCCCGCCGCCCGCCGACCCGTCGTCTCCACTGTCTCTCAGGCGCCCCACCAGTGGTCTCCTGCCCCGTGCGTCGACGGCTGCGGACGGTACCGCACCCTCCCCAGGCTGGCCCCTCACGCGCGGAGCGGCTACCCGCCGACGACCGACTGGGCTATCGACGGGCAGCCGCCCGGCGCGACGCGGGCGCGCCCGAGTGGCAGCGGGTCAGTCGGTGAGGTGCCGCTCGGCGTACACCTTCATCGCGTCCCGTACGAGGACGGCCGTGCCCTCCGCGTGGGTGTCGTAGTTGCGGCCGAAGCGCGGGTCGTCGACGTACATGGCGGTGACGCCGATGACGTACGACCTGGTGGGACTCGTCGTGGCGGACAGCCACTCGCAGTGCCTGCGGGCGATGGCCTGCGCCTCGTCGCTGTCGGCGGCGAGACCGTCCTTCTTGGCCTGCCCCCAGTCGCGGGCGATGTTCTCGTGCCGGTCCTTGAACTCCTCGCGCTCGCTCTCGCTCAGCGACCGCCACCAGCGGTCTCCCTCCTCGTACGCCTTCCGGCCCCACCGCTCGGTCACCTCCTGCTCGTAGCGGGTGTGATCGAAGCCGTCGAGAATTTCCTCGGCCATGAGCTGTTCTCCCCTCTCGGTCTTGTGGAGAGTGGTCCGCACCGACGCGATGAGACGTCCCACGCGCTCACGCTCCTGTTCGAGCAGCGCGAGATGGGTGCGCAGGGCGGCAGCCGTGTCCCGTTGGCCGTCAAGGATCTCGGCGATCGCGGGCAGGCCGAGGCCCAGCTCACGCAGCAGCAGGATGCGCTGCAACCGGACGAGGGCGTCCTGGTCGTAGTAGCGGTAACCGTTGCTGCCGACCCTGCTCGGGTCCAGCAGCCCCAGCTCGCCGTAGTGCCTGAGCGTGCGGCTCGTCGTGCCGGCCTTCTTCGCGATGTCCTGGATCGACCACTCCATGACCGAAACGCTAAATCTTGACGTTGCGTAAAGGTCAAGCGCGATCGAACACACGGGCACGAGCGGGACGACGAAGGCCCGGATCCTGATCGGATCCGGGCCTTCGTCCTCTGCCAGTAGCGGGGACAGGATTTGAACCTGCGACCTCTGGGTTATGAGCCCAGCGAGCTACCGAGCTGCTCCACCCCGCGTCGGTGAACGCAACACTACGCCATCCGGACCAAGATCATCTCCATTTACCCGCTCACGACCCCGATCGGCCTATGCCGCCTCCACCACATCGGCCCGGACAGCCGAGGCCCACTCGACCAGCAACCGCTGATATTCCTCCTGCTCGGCGGGGGACAGCGCCCGGCCCGCGCGCGCCCACAGGGCACGGATCTCCGCGTTGACGACGGCGGCGGGACGGACGGAAGCACTGACATCAGAGGAAGCTGACATGGAGTAAGGCTACGGCCAGCCACTGACAATCGGCAGAGCGTGTGCCCCTACGCTTACCCCGGTGATCGAAACCATCGTGTTCGACGTCGGCGAGACACTCGTCCGCGACGACCGCTACTGGGCTTCCTGGGCCGACTGGCTCGGCATCCCCCGCCACACCATCTCCGCGCTGGTCGGCGCCGTCACCGCCCAGAGCAGGGACAACGCCGACGCCCTCCGGCTCATCAAGCCGGACATAGATGTCGGCGAGGCGTACCGGGCCAGGGAAGCGGCGGGCCGGGGCGAGCACCTGGACGAGTCCGACCTCTACCCCGACGTACGGCCCGCCCTGGCGGGGCTGCACCGGCTCGGCGCGCGCGTCATCGTCGCCGGAAACCAGACCGGCAAGGCCGGTGAGCTGCTGCGGGGCCTCGATCTGCCCGCCGATCTGGTCGTCACGTCCGGCGAGTGGGGCGTCGCCAAGCCGTCGGCGGAGTTCTTCGCCCGCGTGGTTGAGGCGGCGGACACCGCGCCGGAGCGGATCCTGTACGTCGGTGACCACCCCATGCACGACCTGTTCCCCGCCCAGCGGGCCGGCCTGCGGGCGGCTCATCTGCGGCGCGGGCCCTGGGGCTATCTGACGGCGGACGATCCGGACGTCGTCGCGGCGGCGGACTGGAGGATCGACACCCTCACGCAGCTGACCCCGATCATGGCGGAGCAGCGGCAGCTGACCTGATCGGGGCGGGGCAGCTGGTCACCAGCGACCCAGGCACCCGCTCACCCGGAGCCGTACTCGTGCGGCAGCCCGCCCTGCCACTCCACCCAGGTGGGGTCGTCGAGCAGTTCCCACGCGTCGGGGAGCCCGGCGAGCCGGAGGAATTCGATCAGGTGGTCGTCGTTGTGGGCGAGGCCCATGATCCGGCCGCGGACTGTGACCCGCCGGCCGCCCGTCCCGGACGGCCGGTGTACGACGATCGGTGCGTCACTCATACGCTCAAGAGTGCGACTCCTGGGGCTGGAGCGCAGCCTCGGGGTCCGGTCTTTGCCGTGAGAAGACCGCGTAATGGGCCGCTTACCGCCTCTTCCTCATGATTTGTCGCCGCCCGGATGCGGGATACGGGGGAGGCCCCGATGCTGGGAGGGGAGCAACCCCACGAGGGAGGACGACCCATGTCGATGCTCGACAAACTCAAGGGTCTGGTCAAAGGCCACGAGGACACCGTCCGAAAAGGTGTCGACAAGGCCGGTGACGCCGTCGACAAGAAGACCGGCAACAAGCACAAGAGCCAGGTCGACACGGCCCAGCAGAAGCTCAACGAACAGCTGGGCTCCCAGGACCGGCCCACGCCGGGCGACGACCGCCCGCCGCAGAGCTGACCCCGCACCGCACACGTACATCCCCGAAGGCTCCGACCGGTCCCCCGCTCCGGTCGGAGTCTTCGCGCGCGACGTATGTACGACTGCCGCTGAGACCGGCCGCTACGACAGCGCCGCGTCCACGCCGGCGTACTGCTCCGCGAACTCCCCCGTCGGCTCGATCGGCGTGATGATGTCGATCAACACCCCCGACGGGTCGGCCACGATGAAGTGCCGCTGCCCGAAGTCCTCGCTGCGCAGCGGGAGTACGGGGGTCAGCCCCTCGCCGTCGACGAGCCGCGTCCACTCGGCGTCGACGTCCGCCACCTCGAAGTTGAGGAGCAGCCCCTGGACGGGCTTGCCGAAACCCTCGGGCAGTGTGGGGTGGGTGGGGTCGAGGAGCGCGAGTTCGTACGGGACCGCGCCCGGCCGCCGCAGGCTCACGTACCAGTCCGCCTCGAACGTCGTCCGGAAGCCCAGCAGCCGGGTGTAGAAATCGCGGGACTCCTGGAGCCGCGCGGTGGCGATCACGGGATAGAAGCTGGTCAGCTCCATGGCGAATTCCTTTCGCATACCATCGGTACGCGAACGACGCTATTCGCATACCGTCGGTATGTCAATCGGAGAGGGCGGGACGCGATGCCGCAGGAGCAGGAGCAACGGCCAGTGCAAGGGCAAGGGCAAGGCACCAGGGCCCGGCAGCGGGAGCAGACCCGGCAGGCTCTGCTGCGCGAGGGCCGGAGGCTCTTCGCGGAGGTCGGTTACGGGGCGGTGAGCCTCGCGGAGATCGTCGCCGCCGCCGGAGTGACCAAGGGTGCGCTCTACCACCACTTCGACAGCAAGACCGCGCTCTTCCGCGCCGTACTGCGCGACGTCCAGGAGGAGGTCGGCGTCCGCGTCGCGGAGGTGGCCGACGCGCGGGACGACTCCTGGGACCAACTGGTCGCGGGCTGCCAGGAGTTCATCACCGCGACGACGGCCCCCGACATTCAGCGGATCATGCTCGTCGACGGGCCCGCCGTACTGGGCTGGAACGAGTGGCGGACGATGGACGAGGCGTCGTCGGCCCGTCACCTGACGGAGGCGCTGGCGGCGCTCGTGGACGAGGGCGTGATCGCCGCACAGCCGGTGGCGCCCCTCGCTCATCTGCTGTCGGGCGCGATGAACGAGGCGGCGCTCTGGCTGGCGACCTCGGCGGACCCGGCGGACCTCGCCGACACGAGGGCGGCGCTGGGGCGATTGCTCGACGGGCTACGGGTTCTCAGCGGGTGAGGAGGTCCCGCAGGGCCTCGACCACCTCTCCCGGTGCCTCCTCGGGCATGAAGTGGCCGCAGGAGACGGTCGTGTGCCGCAGATCGGGCGCCCAGGCGCGCCACCGCGCGGCGGCGTCGAAGCCCAGGGCCGTACCCCAGTCCTGCTGGAGGACGGAGACCGGCATCCGCAGCTGATTCCCGGCGTCGCGGTCGGCCTGGTCGTGCGCGACGTCGATCCCGGCGGACGCGCGGTAGTCGGCGACGATGGAGGGGACGGCGGCGCGGGAGGCCGCCAGATACTCGGCACGGATCTCGGCCGGGATCGCCTCGGGATCTCGGGTCCAGATGTCGAGGAAGTGGCCGAAGAAAGCGTCCGCGCTCGCGCTGATCATCCGCTCGGGCAGGCCGGGCGGCTGCGCCATCAGATAGAGGTGGAAGCCGACGGCGGCACTGGTGCCGTGCATGACGTCCCAGGTGTCCAGCGTGGGCAGGACGTCGAGCGAGCCGAGGTGGGTGATCATCTCCGGGTGGTCGAGGGCGGCGCGGATCGCCACGAGGGCACCCCGGTCGTGGCCCACCAGCGCGAACCGGTCGTGACCCAGGGCGCGGGCGAGCGCGACGACGTCGGCGGCCATGGTGCGCTTGGCGTACGTGACTGCTTCGGCTCCTTCTGCGCCTTCGGTCCCTTCCGCACCTTCGGCCGGCTTGTCGCTGGCGCCGTAACCGCGCAGGTCGGGGCAGATGACCGTGTGATGGGCGGCGAGTTCGACGGCGACGTGCCGCCACATGAGGTGGGTCTGCGGGAAGCCGTGCAGGAGTACGACCGGGCTGCCCGTGCCTCCGACGGCGACGTTGAGGGTGACGTCGCCGGCGACGGGGACGCGCCGGTAGGTGAAGCCGGGGATGGCGGGGTGCATGCTGCGCTCTTTCGTAGGGTGACGGCGTGGTGTCGTGCCTGGCTTCCAGCCTGCGGGCGACGAATCAGCAGTCGGTCAGCGCGACGTGTGACGCGTGACGCGTGACGGGAGAGGGCGGATGGCTCAGGTCCTGTTCGGTGTGCTCGGTCCCGTGACCGCCGAAGGCGAGAGTGGCCCGATCGCCCTCAAGGGCCCGCGCCACCGCGCCGTACTGGCCCGTCTGATCGTCGCCCGCCGCCGAGTCGTCCCCGTCGGCCGGCTGGTCGCCGACCTGTGGCCGGACGACGACCCGCCGCCGCCCGGCGCGGTCGGCGCCGTACAGACCTTCGTGGCCGCGCTCCGCCGCGCCCTGGAACCGGACCGCCGACCCCGTACCCCCGCCCGCCTGCTGGTCACCGAAGGCCCCGGATACGCGCTGCGCGCCGGGCCGGACGCCGTCGACGCCTGGCGTTTCGAGACGGCCGTCGGCGAGGCGGCGGAGCTGCCGCCCGCGCGGGCGCTGCGACGGCTCGACGAGGCGCTGGATCTGTGGCGGGGGCCCGCGTACGCCGACTTCGCACAGGAGGAGTGGGTACGGGGCGAACGCGCCCGCCTGGCCGAGCTGCGGCTCCGGTCCGTCGAGCGCAGGGCCGAGGCGCAGCTGGCCGTCGGCCTCCCCGCCGAAGCGGTCCCCGACCTGGACGCGCATCTGGCCGACCATCCCTGGCGCGAGGACGCGTGGCGGCTGCTGGCGCTGGCGCTGTACCGGACGGGCCGTCAGGGGGACGCGCTGGCGGTCCTGCGACGGGCCCGGTCGACGCTGGTGGAACAACTCGGCCTGGATCCGGGGCCGGGGCTGCGCGCACTTGAAGCGGGCGTGCTGGCGCAGGATCCGGCGCTGGAGACCGGGTACGCGCCGGGCGCCGACGCCGGCGATCCCACCAGGACAGCGGCGCGCCTGTGGAGCCGGGCGGCGGAGGCGTACGACCGCACGGTCGCGGCCGGCGCCCGTGCCCGCCTGGAGACGACGGTGGGTCTGCTCCGCGACCTGGCGGTGACCGGCGGCGGCGGTCTGACGGCAGCCCGCGAACACCGTCTGGCGGCGGTGGCCGCCGCCGAGGAGTTCGGCGACCCGGAGCTGACGGGCCGGGTGATCGGTGCCTTCGACGTCCCCGCGATCTGGACGCGCGGCGACGATCCGGAACTGGCACGGCAGATCGTCGCCGCGGCCGAGCGCACGCTGGCGGCGCTGCCTGCCGGACGCGGGGGGAGCGAGACGCGCGGAACGTACGACGGACACGAGATGCCCGGCACGCGCCGCGAGGACGAGGCGCACAGCATGTCCGCCACGCATCCCGAGCACGACCGAAACGGCACGCACAGCACACACCGCGAGCAAGACACGCACACCACGCGCCGCGGGCGCGATATGTACACCACGCACGACGCACACAGCCCGCACCGCAGGCACGACGGACACGACATGCCCGACACGCGCCGCGAGCACGAGACGCGCAGCCCGTCAGAAACGCACCGCACGCACAGCCCAGACCGCGAGCACGGCACGCACCCCACCTACGGCCCCTACAACACGCACGACGCCGTGCGCTGTCGGCTCCTCGCCACCGTCGCCGTCGAGATGCGGGGATCGCACTCCTCGCGCGGCCCGCAGGCCGCGAGCCAGGCGGAGGCGATCGCGCGCCGTCTCGACGACCCGGCGCTGCTGGCGTTCGCGCTGAACGGCACGTTCATGCAGTCCTTCACCCGCGCGGGCCTCGCACCCCGCCGTGCCGGCATCGGCGCCGAGCTGGTCGCTCTCGGCGCCCGGCACGGCCTGGTGACCTTCGAGGTGCTCGGCCATCTGATCAGCCTTCAGGCGCACAGCGCACTCGGCGGCTTCCCGGCCGCCGACACCCACGCCACCGCCGCCGACCGCCTGGCCGCGCTCCACGAACTCCCGCTGGTGAGCGTCTTCACCCAGTGGTACGGCGCGTTGCGGCTGTCCGCGTCCGGGGACCTCGCCGGAGCGAGGTCGGCGTACGAAACGGCCGCCATCGGCCTCCCGGACGCCGGGATGCCGGGCCTGACCCATGGCCTGCTGCCGCTCGCCCGCCTGTCGCTTCACTTCTCCGACGGCCCCGCCCTGCCCCCGCGCGACGCGGTCGAGTCGCGGGCGGACTGGGGACCGTACCGCCCCTGGATCACCCCGCTCGCTGCTCTCTCCACCGGCGACCGCCCCGCCGCCCTGCGTGCGCTGCGCGCGCTGCCGGAGCCGCCCCGCGACCTGCTGTACGAGGCCTGCTGCTGCCTGGAGGCGACGGCGGCGCTGACGCTCGCCGACCATGCCGCGCTCACCCGCGTCCGCGACCGCCTGCTCCCGGCGTCCAGCGAACTCGCGGGCGCGGGCAGTGGGTTGCTCACGCTGGGCCCGGTGGCGCGCTACCTCGCGGCGATCGACGAAGCGCTGCGGAGCTGAGCTGAGGAGCCGAGCCCGATTCACCGTGTGCGCAGGCGTACGGAGGCGGAGGCGCGCACCATGACCCGTATGACGATCAAAACCTTCGCCCTCGGCGGAGACCTGACCATCAACCGGCTCGGCTTCGGCGCGATGCGCCTGGCCATGAGCAGCCTCGACGGCCCGGCGCGCGCTCCCGAGAGCGGCGTCGCGGTGCTCCGGCGGGCCGTGGAGCTGGGCGTGAACCACATCGACACGGCCGGCTTCTACGGCAGGGGCGTGGTGCCCGCCAACGAGCAGATCCGTACGGCGCTGGCCCCCTACCCCGACGACCTGGTGGTCGCGACGAAGGTCGGCCCGATGCTCGGAGCGGACCGTGTGCCGAGTCGGCAGGCGACGCCTGATCAGCTGCGCGCATTGGTCGAGGCGGACCTGCGCTCGCTCGGTCTCGACCGGCTCGACCTGGTCTATCTGCGGGTGGGCGGGATGACCGGGCCGGGCGGCGAGTCGATCGCGGAGCGGTTCGCCGCGCTGGCGGACCTCCGGGCGGAGGGGCTGATCCGGCACCTGGGCGTCAGCAACGTCGACGCCGCCCAGTTCGCCGAGGCCCGTGCGATCGCGCCCGTGGCTGCGGTGCAGAACCAGTACGCCGACGACATGGCGCTGCTCGCGGAGTGCGAGGCGGCGGGTGTCGCGTACGTGCCGTACTTCCCGATCGGCGGTGGCGGCACCCCGCTCGACACCAAGCGCCTCGACAAGGTCGCGGCCCGCCTGGGCGCGACCACGGCGCAGATCGCGATCGCCGCGCTGCTGGCGACGTCGCCGTCGATTCTGGCGATTCCGGGCACCGGCTCTCTCGACCATCTGGAGGAGAACGTCGCGGCGGGCGAACTCAGCCTCAGCGCCGAGGACCTGGCAGAGGTACGAGGCTGACCACCGCGACCGACGCAGCGCACCGACCGAGCACCGACTGACCACCGGACCGAGCACCGCACCGAGCACCGGCCTCAGGACGCGCCCGCCGGGAGGGGTCCCGAGCGGCCCTGCCTAGATTCCCCGTATGCGTGACAACACCAGGGCCGAGGTCCGCCACATCGCGGCAGCCACCGCGAGCGAGACCGTCATGCGCTACGCCGACGCTCTCGCCCGATCTCCCTACGCCCAGCAGGCCATTGAGGCGACGGCTCACGACGTGGCCACCGAGGTCGCCCGCGCGATCGCCGACGAGCGCGTCGCTCACGCGGACGACATCGTCCGGGCGGCCGAGTCGGCGGCCGGGGACACGGCCACCAAGACCGCTCAGCGCGTCGCCGAGAAGACAGCGTCGAACCTCGCCGACGAGGCCGCGGCCAAGACGTCGGAGGAGACGCGCCGAGCCGTGGACGAGGCACTGACGAAAGCGCGGGCGGAGTGGGAGGAGGCGCGGGAGGCGGCGGCGCGGGAGGCCGGGCAGTTCGCGCGGGACGAGGCGGTACGCGTGGTCGCCGCGACCGTCGCCGATTCCGTGCCGCCCGTCGTGGAGGTCAGGGTGGCGGAGGCCGACCCGGTCCGCGTCACCGGCCACACCCACGCCGTACTGCCGGACGTGCTGCTCGCGCTCGGCGCCGGCTGCCACGTACTGCTGGTGGGCCCGGCCGGCACCGGGAAGTCGATGATGGCACAGCAGGCGGCGCAAGGGTTCGAGCAGGAGTTCCACGCCCTCTCCCTCGGGCCGACGACGCCGATGAGCAAGATCTTCGGTTACTACGACGCCCACGGCCAGTACCACGGAACCCCCTTCCGCAGCGCCTTCGAACACGGCGGGCTGATGCTGCTCGACGAACTGGACAGCGGCCATCCCGGTCTGCTCGCGGAGCTGAATCAGGCCCTGTCCATCCGGTCCTGCGCCTTCGCCGACGGCATGGTCGCCGCGCATCCGGAGTTCCGTCTGATCGCCACCGCGAACACGTACGGCACCGGCGGCGACCGGCAGTACGTGGGCCGCCAGGCGCTGGACGCGGCGACGCTGGACCGGTTCGTCGTCATCGACGTACCGGTCGACGAGGACCTGGAGGAACACATCGCCCTCGCGCACGCGCCCGCCCGGCCGGCGGAGGCCCGCCAAGTGATCGAGGAAGTACGGCGGTTGCGCGCCACGGGGGTCGAGAAGCGGCTGCCCGTGATGTTCTCGCCGCGGGCGAGCATCGACGCGGCCAAGCTTCTTCAGGCGGGGGCGAGCGTGGAGCAGGCGCTGCGCTGGAGGGTGGTGCGGGGCATGTCGGCGGCGCACCGTTCGGCGCTCGGACTGGGAGCGGAGCCGGGACCCGAGCCGGGGGAGGGCGAAGCGTGAGTGCCGACGACCCGCGCGCGTCGGACACCGTCCACGCGCTGCCGCCGATGTGGTCCTGGCAGGAGTTCGTGGACCGCGTCCGGGCCCCCGACACCATCGACGACGGCAGCGGACGCCAAACCCTGGACGACAACGAGTGGACCGGCGCGTCGTGGGCGGAGGCTCTGCGGCTGGCCGAGGACGGGTGGGCCACCGTACTGCCCGACGTGGACGCCGAGGTCGCCGAACTGCGCGAACGGGTCGGGGACGAGGTGCTGACGACGGCCCTCGTCCCCACGTGGGACGTGACCGGCAGCGAGGTGGACGTCGGTGCCTACCTGAGCGGCGCACCGGAGTGCATGGTGGACTCGGTGCCCCAGCGGATCTCGGCACGGGGCCGGGTGGTGACGTTCCTCGTCCCGGCCGGGTACGTCAGCACCACACCGCACTCGGCGGTCTACCACCGGGGCGTGGCCCTGGCCGCCCTGTGCTCGTCGATCATCGCGGCGGGCCACAGCGTCGAGATCTGGTCGGGCTTCTGCCCGTACGTGAGCGACACGGACCGGCACGCGTCGGTGGCCCGCGTGATCTCCCCGGCGGAACCGCTGGACATGGGCCGGCTGATGTTCGTGATGGCCCACCCGGCGATGCTGCGCCGCCTGTGGTTCGCGGTCTGGGACAGCGCCCCCCACCCGGTGGCCCGCCGCATGCACGACGCCAGCTACGGAAGCTCCCCCCTCGGCTGCTATCCGGAGGACCTCCCCACGGGCATCACGGAGCCGTACGTCCTCCCGTACCTCTCCCCGGCGGACAGCCAGTGGGAGTCGGTGGACACGGCACTGGCCTGGTGCCGCGAGATGTTCACGAGCCTGGGCCTGCTGAGGGCCTCCTGAGCACGCGGCCCGCTCCTGGAGGCCCGCTCCCGCACGTCGCGCCGCCGGGCAGTGGTCTTCGGCACGACGGGATTCGCCCTATCGTGGTTCCACATCGGGCAGGAGGTACGACGTGATGAAGGTGGTCCTGCGTTCCGGCAGGTGCCCGAGCGGCGCCGGCGGCTGGTCGGTGGTCGCGTGAGCGAGCTGCGGCTGGGGTCCATGGAGTCCGGTGGGACCAAGGTCGTCTGTCTGGTCGGGTCGGCGCCCGACCGGATCGAGGAGGAGATCCGATTCCCCACCGGGGAGCCGGAACCCACTCTGGCCAGGGCGGTGGCCTTCTTCGAGAAGGCCGCGGCGGTCGCACCGCTGGACGCGGTGGGCGTCGCGTCCTTCGGCCCGCTTGAGCTACGTCGCTCGCACCCCGATTACGGCCGTCTGGCTCCCACCCCCAAACCCGGCTGGACCGGCGTGGACATCGTCGGCACCCTCGCGACCGCGCTCGGTGTGCCCGTGGGGATCCAGACCGATGTCAACGCTGCGGCGCTCGGCGAGGGCCGCTGGGGCGCGGCGCGGGGCTACGACACGTACGTCTATCTGACGGTCGGCACCGGCATCGGGGGCGGTGCGGTCGTGGCCGGACAAGTCATCAACGGCCTGGTGCATACGGAGATGGGCCATGTGACCGTGCCTCGGGTCAGGGGCGACGACTTCCCCGGCACCTGCCCCTTCCACGCGGACTGCTGGGAAGGAATGGCCGGCGGCGAGGCGGTGGCCACCCGCTGGGGAAGTCCCGCCGAGAACCTGACGGGGGAGACCCTGGACAGTGCGCTGCGCATGGAGGCGGCCTACCTTGCCGCCGGGCTGCGGAACATCGTCTACGCCCTTGCGCCCGAACGCATCGTGATCGGGGGAGGCTTGGCCGTACTGCCCGGACTCTTCCCGATGCTCCGGGCCGAACTGGCCCGGACCCTGTCGGGCTACCCCGGACTGGCCGAGCACGCGTCCGACGACTTCGTCGTCCCGGCCGCTCTCGGCCGGCTCGCCGGGCCGGCGGGCGGTCTGGTCCTGGCGGAGCTGGCCGCTCGGGAGGCGGGTAAGGACGCTGCGCGCACGCCCCCGGCAGGAACCACGGGGTAACTCACCGGCTGAACGGGACGCGGACGACAGCGTCATCATCAGCCGGTTCTCGCCCTGGTGATCGCCGCCCGTACCGGTATCGGCCCGTCGAAAGCCGACACAGGGCGGACAGGTACGCTGCGGAGAATCAGGCACGCCCGCGCCGGTGATCAGATTCTTCGAAAGCGCAGACGCCATGTCATCAACCAGCCCGCAGCGCGCGGCCTTCGCGGTCGGCAGCACGCTGCGTGGACTGCGTGCCGGTGCGGTGGCTGCGTTGTGCGTTCTGCTGCCGCTGGCATGTCACGTCCTCGCGCAGGGCCATCTGCCGGGCTGGATGCTGCTTGCCACGATGGCGTGCCTGGGGGTGCCGGCAGCTGTGTGGCTGACCGGACGCCGGATGTCGGACAGCCAGGTGCTCGCCGCTCTGGCGGCGGCCCAACTGGCCTATCACGTTGCGTACTCCCTTCCAGGCGCCTGTGCGGCTGTCACCGATTTCTCCGGTCACGGGCCCGCCGCGGGACCGCCACCCGAAGTCCTCGTGGGCGGACAGCTCGTCGCGCTGTTGATCGCCGCGCGGCTGCTGGGCGTCACCGAGCGGCTCGTATGGCACAGCAAACCGGTGCTCGCGTCTCTGCGGCGGCTCCTCCGGTTCGTCTGGCCGTTGCGGCAGTCGGCACACGACCCACGTCCGGTTCCGCGTACGCGTGAGGGCGCCGGGTCGCCCGTATCGGCGGTGATGGCGCGGCTGCACGCGGGCCGGGCGCCCCCGCGTGGTTGGCCCGGATCTTTCGCGCCGGGCCTGTACTCGCTGACCGGGCCGCTGCCCGTCGGCGGTCCCCGCCTGCCCTGACGGGCGGCACACCCACGGGGGCGGCCGGGCATCGGCGCTTCCGTCCCGGCTCAGCCGGGGACCTTCAGAGAGCACTCCCTCATGCACGCTGTGAACCGGCGTGCCGCCCGCGCGGCGGCACGCTGTCTCGTCGTACCCCTGTCCGCGGCGTTGCTGTGGTACGCCGCCCAGCCGGCCTTCGCACACACCGAACTCGTCTCCAGCAGCCCTGCCGAGGCCGCCTCGGAGAGGCGGTTCCCGCAGAGCATCAAGCTGACCTTCAGCGACGAGATGACGTCGCGGTACGCCAAGGTCGCCCTCACCGCGCCGGACGGTGAGCAGGGTGCCTCAGGCGCACCGCAGGTCACGGGCAAGACCGTCACCCTCCCGGTGAAGCCGGGCCTCCCCGCGGGGGTTTACACGGTGGGCTACCGGGTCGTCTCCGCCGACGGTCACCCCGTCGCCGGTTCGTACCGGTTCACCGTCCAGGAACAGGAACAGGAAGGGGCAGAGGCAGAGGAAGCGGAAAAGGAAGGGGACGCGACACCGGCGCCTCGTACGGCGGCTCCCGCCGAGACACAACGCGCGGGTTCCGTACCCGCCCCGTCGCGAACGGGCGAAACGGGCGACGCGACTTCGTCCGATGTCACCACGCCGGCGGCCGTCGGCGGTCTTCTCCTGCTTGCCGGAGGCGCCGTGTCCGTCGCGGTGATTCGAAGGAGGCGTATCCGCCATGTCAGTTGACGCCCGACGCGTACCGTACGCTCCTCTGCTGCTCGGGGGCGGCCTGTGCACGGCGGTCGCCGCGGCACTCCTGACGCTGTGGGCAGGAGGGACCGCGGCGGAGCAAGTGCCGGGTATCCAGGGCCCCGGAGCGCTCACCACGTGGGGTCTGCCCGTGGCCCGTACGGTCGCGAACGCCGCCGCTGTCGTCGTCATCGGCGCGCTGCTGCTCGTAGCCGTTCTGCTGCCAGGCGGCCGGCGGCTCGACGCTACGCGGCTGCGCCACATGACGTGGGCGGCGGTCGCGGCGGCGGTGTGGGCGGCTGCGTCGGCGGCCCTGCTGGTGTTCACCCTGTCCGACCTCTTCGCCCGGCCCGTCGGGCAGGTCCTCGCCCCCGATGTGCTGGCGGACTTCGTGCTCACCGACGCCCAGGGGCGTTCGTACGCGCTGATGACGGGTGCCGGAGCGATCCTCGCCACGACGTGTCCGGGCATCGGCACGACGCGATGGGCCAGGGTCGCGCTCCTGCTCGCCGTCGCCGGACTGCTGCCGCCCGCCTTCACCGGCCACTCCGCGGGGGCCGGGAACCACGACGCCGCCGTCACGAGCCTCGCGCTGCATCTGGTCGGTGTCGCGGTCTGGGTCGGTGGGCTGGCTCTGTTGCTGGTCGCCGCCGTGAAACGGGACGCCGGTCTCGATGTCGCCGTCCGGCGCTTCAGCCCTCTGGCCGCCTGGGCGTTCCTCGCGGTCGCCGCCAGCGGTGTGGTCAACGCGGCCGTCCGCCTGCCTTCCACCGCCGACGTGTTCACCAGCCGGTACGGCCTGTTGGTACTGCTCAAGACGGTGGCGCTGCTGATCCTGGGCGGTCTGGGGTGGTGGCATCGGCAACGCGTCCTGCCCACCGTCGGGGGCGGATCGAGACGGCCCTTCATCAGGCTCGCCGCCGGTGAACTGCTGGTGATGGCAGCCGCGATGGGACTCGCCGCGGCACTCTCCCGTACGCCGCCGCCCGGCGCCGGGACTTCGGCGCTGTCGCCGGCCGAGGAACTGCTGGGTTTCCCCATGCCACCGCCACTGGGCGATTTCCCGTGGACGCCGCTGTTCACCGAGTGGCGCTTCGACCCGCTGTTCGCGTTCGGTACGGCCGCCGCCGCCCTGGCCTATCTCGCGGCTGTACGCAAACTCCGTGCCCGCGGGGACCGTTGGCCCGTCGGGCGCACCATCGCGTGGATGGCCGGGCTCGTGGTGACCGTACTCGCCACGATGAGCGGCCTCGCGGTCTACGGCACGGTGATGTTCAGCGTGCACATGGGGCAGCACATGATCCTCGCGATGACCGTCCCCATTCTTCTGGTCCTCGGGGCGCCTGCGACGCTCGCCCTACGGGCCCTGCCGACCGCGGCGAAGGGCGCGACGGGACCGCGCGAGCTGCTGCTGGCACTCCTGCGGAGCCGCTACGTGAAGCTGATCTCTCATCCGGTGGTGGCGAGCGTCCTGTTCATCGCCAGCGCCTTCGCGGTCTACTACACCTCGCTCTTCGAGAACCTGATGCGCAGCCACCTGGGTCACACGGTGATGCTGGTGCACTTCCTCGCTGTGGGGCTGCTGTTCTTCTGGGTGATCATCGGGGTGGATCCCGGACCACGCCGACCGCCCTACCTGGGCAGGCTGTTCGTACTGATCCTGACCATGCCGTTCCACTCCTGGTTCAGCATCTCCGTCATGAGCTCGACGGACATCATCGGCGAGGGCTGGTGGACGGACGTGGGCCGCACGTGGGGCGCGTCCCTCGCGGACGATCAGTACAACGGAGGAGCCATCGCCTGGGCGACCGGCGACATCCCCGTACTGATCACCACCATCATTCTCGCGGCCCAGTGGGTCCGCTCCGACGCCCGTGAGGCACGGCGGGTCGACCGCCGGATCGAACGCGGCGACGCCAACGACCCCCTGGCGACGTACAACGCGTATCTCGCCAGTCTCCACGCCAGGGACCGGCAGCACCGCGCCGCCGCGTCCGCCCAGGAGGACTCATGAAGAAGCATTTCCTTGTCGCGGCGGCGGTCCTGGCCGTGCTGCTCGTCGCCTTCGGTGTCGCTCTCGCCTACTCCACGGACAGTTCGCCTTCCGGCACCGCCGTCGCCGAACCGGCGGCGGATGCCAAACCCGTTCGCGCGTCGAGCCACCGCCTGACCGATCCCGAACGCAGCGAGCTGACCGTGGTGGAGTTCCTGGACTTCGAATGCGAGGGCTGTGGTGCGATGTATCCGGTCGTCGAACGGCTCCGCGAGGAGTACAAGGACCGCGTCACCTTCGTGGCCCGCTACTTCCCGATGCCCGGCCACCGCAACAGTCAGACCGCCGCGCTGGCCGTCGAAGCCGCCGCGCAGCAGGGGAAGTTCGAGCAGATGTACGCCAAGTTGTTCGACACCCAGGCGCAGTGGGGCGAGGCACAGGAATCCAAGGCGGCGACCTTCCGCGGTTACGCGAAAGAACTCGGCCTCGACATGGGGAAGTTCGACTCGGCGGTCAAGTCTCCGCGTACCGACGAGCGGGTCCGGACCGACCAGCGCGACGGCCTGGGACTCGGCGTCCAGGGCACGCCGACCTTCGTCATGGACGGGGCGACGATCCCGACACCGGGCTCGTACGACGAGTTCAGGGATCTCATCGAGACGCGGCTCGCCCGGTGAACGCGCAGGGGGGAGCCCTTCTCGAAGGGGCAGTTCAGAGTCCGAGGGCGTCCGTGCCCGTCTACGATGGCCGGGTGGGCGAAGAGCCGGTCGAAGGCGGAAGGGACTCCGGAAGTGCGGTGGCTGGGGACCCTGGAAGCCGAGATCATGGACTGTCTGTGGAAGTGGGGAAGACCCGCCACCGTCCGTGAGGTGGTCGACGACATCAACACGCGTCGCCCGGCGGCGTACACGACCGTCATGACAGTCGCGTCGATCCTCCACGGCAAGGGATGGCTGACCAGGACGAAGCAGGGCCAGGCATGGCTCTACACACCTGTCCGCAGCCGGGCGGCGTATTCGGCGGCCCTCATGGAGGACGCGCTGGGAGCGAGTGAGGACCGCCCGGCGGCGCTGGCGCACTTCGTGGAAGGCATGGCGGAAGAGGAAGTGGCCGCGCTGCGCGAGGCGTTGCGCGCCACCGACCGCGACGTCGAGCGGTGAACGCGGCTCCCGCCCTGCTCGGATACGCCGCCGCTGTCGGCGTGCTCGCGCCGCGCGTCATGCTGCGCGGCGGGTGGCCGCACCGGGCACCGGTGCTGGCCGCCGCTGTGTGGTTCGCGCTCGGCACCTCGTTCTCCGTGTGTGTCGCCCTCGCCGCTCTCCACCTCGCGACGCCGGGCGCCCATCTGCACGGCATCCTCTATTCGTGCGGCGTCGCCCTGGGAGTCGGCCCGCCCGACGCCGGCGCGGTACGGCGCCTGGGCGTCGGCGTCTCGGCCGCCGTACCGACGGCGCAGCTGGCCGCCTTCGCCCACCACGCGCTGCGCGCCCGCGCGGCCCGCTCCCGGCACCGCGCGATTCTCGACAAGGTCGGCCGGCCGTCGGCGAGCCTGGGGGCCACGGTCCTCGATCACATGACGCCGACCGCCTACTGTCTGCCGGGCCACCGCTCCAGGATCGTGGTGAGCAGCGGCGCCGTCGACCTGCTGACCGAGACCGAGATCGCCGCGGTCGTGGCACACGAACGGGTCCACATCGCCGGCCGCCACCATCTCCTTCTCGCGGCGGCGCGCGCCTTCGCCATCGTGTTCAGAGGGGTGCCGCTGGCCCGTCACCTGGGGCAGCAGATTCCCCTGCTGCTGGAGATGGCAGCCGACGACGGCGCCCTGCGCCGCCATCCGCACCGGACGCTGGTCACCGCCATGTTCGAAATGGCCTCGGCGGGGGCGGTGGCGAAGGGCGCTGTCCCGAAGGGCGCGTTGTCGGCAGGGGGGCGTACCGTGCCCATACGGCTGCGCCGGATTCTGGCACCGGCACGGCGTACACGTCCCGCGTTCCGGGCCGTTGTGGCCGGGGCAGCCGTACTGATGCCGCTGCTGCCCCTGCTGCTCGCCTGCCCTCCCGGACTGGCTTAGTGGCCTACAGGCGTACGCCCCACATGAACGGCATGCCGCTGCGGGCGATCGACTCGTAGCGCACCTGGGCGCCCGGCTTCGGGGAGTGGAGGATCTGCCCGTTCCCTGCGTAGAAACCGACATGGCTCAGGTCGGTGCGCATGATGATGAGGTCGCCCGGCTTGAGCGCGCTCAGGGAGTTGATCCGGGTGCCGACATTGGCCTGGTCCTGGGACGTACGGGGTATGGAGACGCCGGCCTGCTGGAACGCCCAGGATGTCAGTCCGGAGCAGTCGAAGGAGTTCGGCCCGGACGCTCCCCATACGTACGGCATGCCGACCCGGCTCTTCGCCGCCGCGAACGCGGACGCGCCGCGCTGTGACCCGCTGGCCTCGTTACCGAGGTCGACACGGTCGCTGTCGCGGTTCACCCGCTCTTCCTCGGCCGCCCGCTCGGCACGCTCCTCGGCCGTCAGCGAGTTGAGGAGCGACTGGGCCTTCGCCAGCTTGCCCTGGATCTCCTTCTTCTTGCTCCCCAGTTCCTTACGGGTGTCCTGAAGCGCCTTCAGCTGCTCGCCGGCCCGTGCGCGCTGCTGCTGCAAGGCGCGCTGCTGGGACAGATACTGCTTGAGCGTCTCGGCCTGCCGGTCGCTCAGCCGCGCCATGTCGGACGCCTTGTCCAGATAGCTGTCCGGGTCCGTCGAGAGCATCAGCTGCACCGAGGGATCCAGCCCGCCACTGCGGTACTGGGCGGTGGCCACCGAGCCGAGCTGGTCGCGGAGTTCGTTGAGACCGTCCTGGCGGCGGGCCGCCGCGTCCTGGAGGTCGCCGACCTGCTTCTCCAGCTTGCCGGCCTTCTCCTTCGCCCCGCTGTACTTCTCGGTGGCCTGGGTCGCCTCCTCGTACAGGCGGTCGATCTGCGCCTGGACGCCCTTCTTGTTCGGGTCGGGAAGCGGGTCGGCGGAGGCCGACTGGGTCGACAGCGCCACGGCCGCGGCGGCGGTCGCTGTGAGCACGCCCGTGTATGCGGGATTCGGCTGCTTAGGACGACGGTGGGACGCCACTGAGGCGAGCTCCTTCTTCCTCGACCGCTGCCGGGACGACCCACTCAAGGGGTCCTCAGGCTCCGCGCGGACGCAGCGGATTTGACGGCTTCCCACGCATACTAATCATCTTAGTGACCTGGTTCCAAGTCCTGGAGGGACCAGAACCGTTGACGCGCGAGCCGACAAGGACGTGCCGGGCACGACGTACGCCGTGCCCGGCACGCCCGGGGTCACACCGGCTCAGACGCGGTTACGGGAGCGGCGCACCCACCGGATCGCGGCCCCTGCGGCCACAACCGCGACGCCGGCGACCACGCCGAGAAGTACCCCGTCGATGCCGGAGTCCTCTTCCTCCGCGCCGGCCCGGTGGGAGGAATCCGCCGATGACGGCGTGCTGGTGCCGTCGCCGTAGGTCTCGACGGTCTTGAGCGCCAGCGACTTCGCGTCCGGCAACTGACGGACGACAACGCTGTGTTCGGCGTTCGTGCCCGCGGCCAGCGCCGTGCCGCCGACGGTGTACCCGTCGGCCGTGGCCGTGCTTCGCACATCATCCACGCCTCACCATCGCGTGCCCGCACAACCGCGAGAGACGAGGCCCGGCCCGCGAATCCCCTACGAGGCTGAACGACGCGCCCCACCGGTACGTACCTCCCCAGACAGCCTGCCCGCAGGAAGGCGATTCCGGTGACCGCACCTCGCGCCCGTCCCGCACGCACCACGAGTGCGCTCGCGGTGCTCCTCTCCCTCGTATCCCTGGTCATGGGGTGCTCGGCCGATCCAGCCGATCCAGCCGATCCAGCCGATCCGGCGGCCAGGGCGAACACACCCCGCAAGACGACCGCCACACCCATCCCCGCGCCCGCGCCCGCGAGCATCGAGAAGATCGCGTCCATGACCGGCTGCGCGGCGGAGATGCGTACCGACGCCGACGAACTCCGCGAAGCCGTGTGCGTCACTGCGGAGGGCAACTGGATCGTGACGACTTTCCCGACCGAGAAGCTGAAGCTGACGTGGCTGGACACCGCGAGCATGTACGGCGGTACCTACCTCGTCGGCCCGAGGTGGGCGATCGGTGCCGAGCCTCAGCTGCTCAAGTCTCTGCGCACGACAGTGGGCGGCGAGCTCCAGGCACTGCGCGGCATGAAGTAGCGGGCCGGCGTGCCGGCCCGTGGCAGAGCCGGCGGCTGCGGGCTGTCGGCCGTCCGCGCCAGGTGGTGGCGACGGGCTAGGGTTTAAGCAAGGGCCGATCGGAATGCCAGGAATGTCATGAACCGACACCGGAAAGCACCGGACAGCACCCAGGAACTCCTCCTCACCCTTGGGCGCCTTGTCGATCAGGCAACGGAGAACATCGAACTCCAGCGGGCTCGGGCGGAACTCGGCATGGCGCTGCAGCGAAACATGCTCCCCTCCGAGCTGCCCGATTTTCCGGGCGTCCACCTGGCGGCCCGGTACACGCCCTCGCAGGACGGTCTTGCTGTCGGCGGTGACTTCTACGACGCCTTCCCGATGAGAGACGGGGTGGCGGGGATGGCCATCGGCGATGTGCAGGGCCACGGAGTGGAGGCCGCCGCCTTCATGGGAGAGGCTCGTGCCAGCCTTCGGGCCCTCGCCAGTGTCACGCGTGACCCCGGGGAGGTGTTGACCTGCGCCAATGACTTGCTGATCTCGCTCGGTTGCGACCTGTTCACTACCTGTTGCCTGCTGAGCTTCGTACCGGAGAGCGGCGATCTCCGTATCGCCCGCGCCGGCCACGTCCCGATGGTGTGGGGCACCGACACGGGCGATTCGGGTGTGGTGCTGGACGCCGGCGGGGTCCCTCTGGGGATTCTGCCCGGCCAAAGCTACCCGGTGGTTCATCGACGCCTGACGGAGCCCGGTTACCTCGTCCTGCTGACCGACGGCGTGGTGGAAGGACCCGCCTTCCCGATCGAGGAGGGCCTGGCGGAGGTGGCCGGCCTGGCGGCTGCCGGACGTGGTGTCGCCCCCGAGGTCCTGGCGTCGCGGGTGATCCAGATCGCGGACCGCACCGGACACGATGACGACGCCGCCGTTCTCGTCGTCCGCCACGAGGGGCCGTCGGACGCCCGGTAGCAGAGACAGCAAGGCCCGCCCCCCGTGGCCCCCAGTACCGCGGTGTCGGCGCGTCCGTCCGGCCCGGACCGCTCGGTGTGGTGTCTGATGCTGACGTGGTGGACACCTCAAAACTCAGGCGGCACAAACCCACTGCCTTGACGATTCTGGCGGTCATCGCCCTTTACTACGCGACCGCCCGCCTGGGGTTGCTCGAACAGCTGGTACGTGGCCAGGTCACGCCCCTGTGGCCGCCGACCGGTATCTCGGTCGCCGCCCTGCTCCTGTTCGGTGCGCGGGTCTGGCCCGGCATCGCCATCGGCGCCCTCACGGTCAACGTCACCATCGGCCCCACGGTCCCGTCCCTCCTGGCGATCGTCGTCGGCAACACCGCCGCCCCGCTCTGTTCCTACGTGCTGCTGAACCGTGCCGGTTTCCACAACGAACTCGACCGCTTACGAGACGCACTGGCCCTGGTCTTCCTCGGCGCCCTGGGTCCCATGCTGATCAGCGCGACCATCGGCAGCGGCGCACTCTTCCTGTCAGGGGCACTGCCGGCCAGCGGCTTCTGGCCGACATGGTCCGTCTGGTGGACGGGCGACGCCATGGGCGTGCTGGTCGTCACCCCCTTCCTGCTCGTGGTCCGATGGGCACGGTGGCCACCCGCTGTCAGCCCCCTGATCTGGGCCGAGGCGGCAGCTCTGGCGGCATGCACACTGACCGTGACGTTCCTGGTGACCAACACCACCAGCTCGTCGCTGCTCTTCCTCGTTCTCCCTTTCCTGATCTGGGCCTCGTTCCGCTTCGAACATGCGGGTGCCGCGCCCTGCGCCCTGGGCGTCTCCACGCTCACGATCCTCGCCGCCGACCGGATGACCGGCCCCTTCGACCACCACGATCTCCTCACCAACATGGTGACCCTCCAGGCGTTCAACGGCACCGTCTCCCTCACCGCCCTGCTCCTCACAGCGGTCGTCACCGAAAGGAACCGCACCCACGAAGAGATCGAGCGCCTGTGCGCGCAGCTCTCCGACGCGGTCACGGACCTGCAATCGGGATCTCGCCGCGCTCCCCCCGACGCCTGAAGTCGTGCCGCGCTGGCGCCCCGTGCCCGAAAGGCCCTCCCCGTAGCGCCTCCTGTCGGACCGTCCGCTCACGCACGAGCCCGGAAACGACGAAGCGCCCCGACCGGACGAAGCCGATCGAGGCGCTGAGTCGCAGGTCGGAAGCGATGGAGGCCGCCGCAGCGCCTCCTCGGCGTACTCCAGCGCGTGCTCAGTCTGCGAGGCAATGCCCGCCACGGCACACGCCCACGCCTTCCTCTCGTACAGCAGCGCGCACACCGGCCGGTGCGTCCGGCCCGATGGTCTCGCAGGGGGGGTGGCGATCTCGACGCCAGCTTGTCGGTTTTCGGACACGGTCTGGTACGCGAGAAACGCCAGGGCGTTTCCGGAGAGATCGGTGTCTCCGGCTTCCGTCGCTGCCTGGTGGCTGTCCCGGTACAGCCCTGCGGCGTCGGCTGGGCCCCGCTGCACAGAGGGCACGGGCCTTGGGCAGGTCAAGGTGATCAGGTCACGTGTGGTCGGGGGTCGCTACGAGGGGCCGATGCTGGCGATGCCGGTCTGGTAGGCGATGACGACGAGTTGAGCGCGGTCGCGGGCCCCGAGTTTGGCCATGGCCCGGTTGGCGTGGGTCTTGACGGTGAACGGCGTGATGAAGAGGTGTTCGGCGATCTCGTTGTTGGTCAGCCCGGTGGCGACCAGGGCCATGATTTCGCGCTCCCTCGGGGTCAGCGCAGCCAGGCGGGTGGGCAGGTGCTCCGTGGCGGCGGCGGTCGGCTGGGTGAGGTAGCGGGAGATGAGTGCCTTGGTTGCGGCCGGGGACAGCAGCGCCTCGCCGGCCGCGACGGTGCGGATCGCCTTCAGCAGGTCGACCGGTTCGATGCCCTTGCCGAGGAAGCCGCTGGCTCCGGCGCGCAGGGCCTGGGCGACGTACTCGTCCTCCTCGAAGGTGGTGAGGATGAGGATCTTCACTCCGGCGAGGTCCTCGTCCGCGCCGATGATGCGGGTGGCCTCCAGGCCGTCCATCTCGGGCATACGGATGTCCATCACGATGACGTCGGCCCGCTCGCTGCGGGCGAGTTCGACCGCTTCGCGGCCGGTGTCGGCTTCTCCGACGACTTCCATGTCCTCTTCGGCGTCGATCAGGAGCCGGAAGGTGCCGCGCAGGAGGGCCTGGTCGTCGGCGAGGAGGATGCGCAGGGTCACAGCTGGTCGTCCTTTGCGGGCTGGGCCGGTTCGTCGTTCCTCGCGGCTTGCAGGGGCAGGGTGGCATGGACTCGGAAGGTTCCGTCGGGGCGCAGGGCCGTGGCGAGGGTGCCGTGGGCGGCATGTGCGCGCTCGCGCATGCCGATGAGGCCGTGTCCCGTTCCCGCGCCGTGCTGTCCGGGGCGGGCCGGGTTGGTGACGCTGATCCACAACGTCCGGTCGGTGTAGGTGAGGCGGACATCGGCGGTGGGCTCGCTGCCGTGCTTCTGTGCGTTCGTCAGGCTCTCCTGGACGATCCGATACGCGGTGAGATCGGCCGATGCGGCCAGGGGGCTCGGTGTGCCCTCCCGGTGGAAGCGGACGTCGAGCCCGCTGTGGCGGAAGCTGTCGAGGAGTGCGTCCAGCTGGTCGAAGGTGGGAGCGGGCTGCAAGGACGGTGGCGGGTCGTCCTCCCGGCGCAGCAGCGAGACGGTCGAGCGCAGTTCGTCCAGGGCAGCGGCGCTGGTCTCGGTGATGTGGCTCAGCGCCTTGTATGCCTGGTCGGGATGGCTGTGCATGAGGTGCCGGGCGACGCCTGCCTGGGCGTTGACCAGGGTGATGTGGTGGGCGACCACGTCGTGGAGTTCGCGGGCGATGCGGATCCGTTCCTCGCGGACCCGGCGCTCGGCCTCCTCCTCCCGGGTGCGCTCGGCCTGCAGGGCGCGCTCCTGGGCCTGAGCGAGGTAGGCGCGCCGGTTGCGGACGGAGTCGCCGACCGCGACAGCGACGATCGCGTAGTCGAAGTAGACAAGGGCGCCGAGGATTTCACCGGGTCGTGCCAGCGCCGACGCCGCGGTCAGCCACAGTCCGGCGGCCGCGCCGACGCTGAAGGAGATACGGCGTTCGCGGTGGGTGGCCAGCGTGTACAGGGCGATCAGGCTGGCCATGGGCAGCCACGACCGGTGGGGCGGAAGGATCGGCATGGAGCTGTCGACGATGACCGCGAGCACGGCCACGAGCAGCGGCTGCCGACGCCGCCACAGCAGGAGGGTCGCGCTCAGGAGGATGAGCGCGACCCGGACCGGGTGCGGGGCCTGCCATGTCTTGTCCACCAGTGAGGCCACGATGACCTGCATGAGGACGATCAGCGCCGCGAGCGCCAGATCCTGCCGCCGGGCGGTCGACGCCGCCGCCGCGCGGCTCGCGTCAGGTTCAGTGGGGTGGTGGAGCCATCCGAAACGCGGCATGTCAGCAGTCTCTCTCCCGGGTCGGCGTTGGGCCGCGAACAGCATGATGAGGTGCGGCGCGCAGCGCGCAGACCTCTGCGGTGCGACGGAGAGTGTGCTGTTCTCTCCGCCGCACCGCAGGCCCGTCAGGTCGTGCCACTGTCAGGTGTTACCGCGTCGCAACGGCGTCTTCCTTCTCGAGTGTGGCCTGGGGTGCGGGCGGGCCGATGTGGTCGCTGCTGCTGTCACCCTCCACGGAGAAGTGCGGCAGCCGGCGGTCCAGCCAGCGGGGCAGCCACCAGTTCGCTTTGCCGGTCAGGTACATCAGGGCCGGGACGAGCATCATGCGGACCACGAACGCGTCCAACAGGACCGCGACGGCCAGGCCCACGCCGAACTCGGCGATCAGTCGCATCCCTCCGCCCGCGAACGCGGCGAACACGCAGAACATGATCGTGGCGGCCACCGCGATGACCAGCGCGGTGTCGGCTTGCCCGATGCGAACCGAGCGCCGGTTGTCCCTGGTGTGGGACCACTCCTCGTGCATCCGGCTGACCAGGAACACCTGGTAGTCCATGGACAGGCCGAACATCACACCCACGATGAGCACCGGCACCACAGCCTCGATCGGTCCTGCCGATCCGGCACCGAGGACGGACGAGCCGAAGCCGTGCTGGAAGACGAGCACGATCGCGCCGAACGCCGCGCCCATGGTGAGCAGGTTCATCACCGCGCCGATCGCCGGGATGAGCAAGCTGCGGAAGGCCAGGGCCAGCAGGACGAAGCCGAGGATCACGATCAACCCGAGGAACAACGGGATCTTGCTGGTCAGGGTGGAGGCGAAGTCCGCGTTGCTCGCGGTCACACCGCCGACGTATACCTGCATGTCGCTGCCCTGCTCGGCGGCCGGGATCACGTCGTCGCGCAGCTGGTTGATGAGGTTGGTGGTCTGCTCGGACTGAGGAGAGCTGTCCGGCAGTACCGTGATCACCCCGACGTCCTGGCCCTGCCGCATGGGCACCGCGGTGACCGAGGCCACCCCGTCGACCGTCTTCAACTCGTCGGCCAGTTCCGTGAGATGGGCCTGCGCCTGCGCGTTGGGCGCCTCGGCGGCCAGCACCAGCGGACCGTTGAAGCCGGGGCCGAATCCGTCGGCGAGCATGTCGTAGGCCTGGCGGCTGCTGGAGGAGGTCGGGTTGTTCCCGGCATCCGCTGCGCCGAGCCTGATCGACAGGGCGGGCAGCGCCATGGCCGCCATCACCACGATCGAGACCGCGACCATGGCCTTCGGGCGACGCTGGACCAGGGTGGACCAGCGAGCCCAGCGGCCCTTCGGCTCGCCCGGCACGGTGAACCGGCCGGCCGCCACTTCACGGCGCTGGCGCCGTCCGAGCACCCGGTGACCGAGCAGGCCCAGGATGGCGGGGAGCAGGGTGACGGCCGCCAGAACGGTGAGGATCACGGTCATGGCCGCGCCGAGGGCCATCCCGCTGAGGATGCCGACGCCGAGCGTGAGCATGCCGAGCAGGGCGACGACCACGGTCAGGCCGGCGAAGACGACCGCGCGCCCCGAGGTGTTCAGCGCCTTCGCCGACGCCTCGGCCACGCTCATGCCCGCCATCAGGCCCCGCCGGTGCCGGTGCACGATGAACAGGGCGTAGTCGATGCCCACGCCCAGGCCGATCAGCGCACCCATGGTCGGCGTCGTGTCCGGCAGCGTGACGACATGGCTGAGCAGGATCGTCGCGAACAGGGCCGAGCCCACACCCGCGACGCCGGTCAGGATCGGCAGCGCCGCCGCCCACACCGAGCGGAACATCAGCAGCAGCACCACGAGCGCCGCCCCGATGCCGATGATCTCGCTCAGCTCCGACACCGACACACCGGTCCCGAACGCCGTCCCGCCGAGCTCCACGTCCAGCGTGCTCGTACGGGCCTGGGAGGCCAGGTCCTGGACGTGCTCGACCTGGTCCTTGGGCAGGTCGGCGCCGCCCTTGTCGAACACCACCGTCGCGTACGCGGTGCGCCCGTCCTCGCTGATCTGCGCAGCACCCTGCTGGGTGTACGGACTGGTCACCGACGCCACACCCGGTGCGTCGGCGATCTGGGCAAGGGCCTTGTCCATCGACTGCTCGACCGACAAGGCGGTGACTTGGCCGTCGTCGGTCTGCCAGACGATCGTGCCGCTGTCGCCGGACGCCCCCGAGGAGCCCTTGCTCATCAGGTTGAGCGCGGTGCTGGACTCGGTGTTCGGCATATTGGTGCTGTTGGTGTACGCGGCACCGGCGCTCATGGCTCCGGCACCCAGGCCGACGATCAGCCCCAGCCACAACAGGACAACCGCGAGCCGGTGTGCATGGCACCACCGAGCGATAGTGGACACGAGAGTCTCCTTACGAAACGAACACTGCGAAGGACGCGAAGCGCGGCAGCGCCGACCGAGTCGTCGGCGTTACCGCCGCGCATCACAACGCGGAAAGCCGTCCCCACGACTGCGCGGGTCGCCCGATCGCGACCCGCGGCCCTTTCCCACGCAGGATCAACACTCCCGAAATCCCGCCCTCACGTCGTCGTCCCGCCACACACACCTGCGTCTACCGCGCACGCAGTACACGCACCTGGCACATCGCCTGAAGAGACCGGCGATGGCCCGTGCAGGGGTTCTCACTCAAACCCTGGGCACACCCCTTGTGAGAACACCCCGGTCATGACGGACCCTCACGAACCCGCCCCGGCCAACCCTGGCGGCCCGGCACCCCGCCGCCCCCATCGACCCGGACACCCCGATCCCGGACATCCGCATCGGCTACGCCCGCGGCCGATGCAGCCCAGCTCGCGCTCGGCGCGGAGCGGATTCGCCAGGCAAGTTGCACCTGGCTCAAGCCTCCCCCGCGCGGGCCGTCCAGTGGGACCTGACGTGATCCGTGCCCCACTGGACGGTGACGGGCTGTTGGAGGACGGCTACCGTGAACGGCCGGTCCGCGGCCTGGCCACTGCTGTCGCTGGTGACGACGGTGATGGTGTTGGCGTCGTTGCCGCAGGAGGAGTGCGGCGCACCGATGGCGGTGATCTCTCCTCGGTAGTTGCTGAGCGTGGCGACGATCGCCGCGGTGGGGAGGTCGTTGACGGCCCGGGGCGCGACCTTGACGCAGTAGAAGCCAACGCCGCTGCCTCGGGTGACCGACTGGACGTTCTTGGAGTCCAAGAGTGTGGCGTTGGCGGACACCTTCGCAGCGGCGCGCAGGGGGCGTCGATCTCGGCGGCCGAGGCGGTACCGGACAGGACGGCCAGAGACGTCGCGGCGCCGAGGACGAGCGCGAGGGTGCGGCTGGTAACCCGAGGGGTGGTTCGCATGGTCTTTTCGCTACCTTTCGCAGTCGATACATTGCAGAAAGTGACTATCGTTTCGTGATCGCAGGTCTGCCTACAGATGCCACGGTCGCCAAATCCCCCGAATGGATCGCGCTTCCCGGTGCTCACCACGGCTGCCTGCCGCAACCCTCGCCACCCGAGGGTTCGACCCCGCGGAGTGAACTGCCACCCGTCAGACCAGCCCGGACCCGCGCCAGAAGGTCGCGCCGCGGGCTGGCCTCCCGCCGCTACCGGCCGTTCCGATCCTCCCCGGAGGCCCACGCCGACTTCGCCGCCCTCACCGGCGGCGAAGTACCCGAACCCCGCACAGAGGCCAAGGCCGTAACACACGCTGAGCTCCTGGCCGAGGCCAGGGATGTCGCGCCGCACTGTGGACTGGAGTGCTGGCGTCGCCTTTTGCTCGGTGGGCTACGCTGCGTGGCCATGCATACCGGGACGGCATTGCGCCACACACGGATTGGTGACCCGGTGCTCTTCTGAGCCCCGTACGGGCCGGTGCGGGCCCGCTGTTCGATCGAGGATCTTGCGCTGCTGCGCGTGCTCCGCCTCTGTCGTGTTGATCACAGGCTCAACACATCAACCACGACAGGAGAGTTCATGCCCACCAAGACGCTGCAGATTCCCACCACGGACGGCCAAGCCGACGCCTTCGTCACCTTCCCCGACCGCGGCGAGCGGCACCCAGGGGTGCTGATGTATGCAGACGGCTTCGGCATCCGGCCCGTGCTGCGGGAGATGGCCCGCGAACTGGCCGGGCACGGGTACTACGTGCTCGTCCCCAACCTCTTCTACCGGCACGGCCCGGCACCGGTGATCGAACTTCCCGAGCACATCGGAGAAGAGGTCCGGCCCGCGCTCATGGCCCAGTTGATGCCCTTGATCAAGGCGCACACCGCCGAACGTATCCTGAGCGACGCCGACGCCTACCTCAGGTTCCTCACCACCCAGCCCGAGGTCGGCGCCGGACCGGTCGCGGTGACCGGCTACTGCATAGGCGGCCTCCTGGCGATGCGCACCGCCGCAGCCCACCCCGGCCAAGTGGCCGCCATCGCCGCATTCCACGGCCCCGTGGGCGCGGACGCGCCGGGTGCCTTCGCCGAGATCACCGCCCAGGTCCACTTCGGCCATGCCGAAAGCGACCTGACGCCCGAAGCCCTGGGCGAGCTCAACCGGGCCCTGGACGCCGTGAAGGTCGACTACACGTCCGAGATCTACCCTGGCACCGTCCACGGGTTCACCATGTCCGACACCGACGCGTTCGACCCCGCCGGACTACAGCGCCACTGGGACCGACTGCTACCCCTCCTCGACCGCGCACTGGCCAACAGCTACTGACCGAGTAGGGGCCCTGACCAGCGTAGAAGGCCGCTGGTCAGGCCCCCGTCGCAGAGGCGGATGTGTGGGTCAGGCGTTCTCCGCGCGGATCATCTTGCGCAGACCGCTGCGGGCAGCTGCCAGGTCCTTCTCCAGTTCGTCGACTCGCTCCTTCAACGGCTGAAGCTGGGCAGTCTCCTGTTCAAGTCGCCTGTTGGCATTGGTGAGTTCGGAGATGCGCGCGGTCAGCTGCTGGTTGCCGACCTGGTCGAGTTGCCGACCGAGTTGCTGGCGGATGGCCGCTTCAACGTGTCCGCGTACGCCTTCGGCACAGACGAGCCAGGTTGAGACCTTCGCGGTGCGGGCGATTGTGGTGAAGGTGATGGGCTCGCCGTCGGCCGGCATTCTCTGGACGGCGTCCAGGACTCGCTGCCGTTTCCGGAGGCTGTCGGCCCTGCGGGAAGCCGCGAGACCCTCGGTCGGAGTGCGGGCTGCGGGGCTCCCCTCACGCCAAGAACCACCTCTGGATAACGGCTTGCTGTGCCTGCTCGGCGAGCACGGAGAGCGTCGCCGCGAAGTGCAAGCACTCAGACGACGGCGGGCCGATCATCCTCATCCCGAAGCCGAAGCCCAACGGCTGACGCAAACCCTGAACGAGAGCCCCGGACACTCATCAGCCGAGTGTCCGGGGCTCTTACGTGTCGTGATCGTTTGCACTTCGATGGAGCGTCGCTGGAGCGGGTGCCCGAAATGGGCTCGAACAAGAGGCGACCCCAGCTCCGAAAACCTCTCTGAGCTGGGGTCTATTGGTAGGCCGTGTGGGACTCGAACCCACAACCAACGGATTAAAAGTCCGCTGCTCTGCCAATTGAGCTAACGGCCCCTGACGAGTCATCCACGAGCATAGCCCGCCCGGGGTGGCGAGCCGATCGGGTATCCCCCGCTTGGGGGTGGGCGCCGGGTCGGGGGGTACGGGGACGGGGCCGGTACCGCAACCGGTGGGTGCGGTACGGGCCCCGTCGGGGACGCGGAGGGTCAGCCGTTGCGCTTCCAGCGCGGCTTGTCGTCGCGGCGGCCGAACGAGCCCGTGCCCGTGCCGGTCGTGCCTCCGCGGTGGTCGTCGCGGCGGCCCGAGGGGCGGTCGTGGCCGCCGGAGCGGAAGCTGCCCGAGGGGCGGTCGTCACGGCGGTCGCGGTTGAACGGGCGGTCACCGGTGGGACGGTGCTCGCGGCGCTCGAACGGGCGGGCGCTGTCGCGGCGGTCGCCGCCCGAGGGACGGTCGTCACGGCGGTCACGGCTGAAGCCGCCCTGCTTCCGGTCGTCGCGACGCTGGAAACCGCCACCGGCGGGCCGGTCGTCGCGGCGCTGGAAGCCACCGCTCGCCGGACGGTCGTCACGGCGCTGGAAGCCACCACGGTCGTCACGGCGGTCGTCACGGCGGTCGCGGTTGAAGCCCCGGTCGTCACGACGGTCGTCCCGGCGGTCGTCACGGCGGTCGTCACGGCGCTGGAAGCCGCCACGGTCACCGCTGCCGCCGTCGCGCGGGGTGTAACCCTTCGCGCCACCACGGCCGCTGCGCTCACCGCGGTCGTCCCGGCGCGCGTAGTTGCCGCGTTCGTCGCGAGGCGTCTGCGCCGGTACGGACGCTGCCGCCGCCGCTGCCTCGATGGCCGCCACGGCCTCGGCCGTGACCTCCGCCACCGCCGCCTCCGGGTCGTCCCCGCGCTCGCGCGCCGCGCGAGCGACGAGGCGGTCGGCCTCTTCGCGCAGCTCGCCGGCCCGGCGCTGGAGGCGCTCCAACTCCTTCGTCAGGTCGGCGACCTCGCGCTCCGCCTGCTTGGCGGAGTTGTTCGCGGAGTCGGCCTGAACCTCGGTCAGCGAACGGGCGCCGGTGATCTCGGCGACCTCCGGCTCGAACGCGCCGGCCCCGGCGACCATGTGACGCGCGGCGTCGACGCCCGCGTCCTCCATCAGCCGGAAGATCTGGCGGCGCTGGTGCGGCAGGGCCAGCGAGACGACGACGCCGGACTTGCCGGCCCGCGCCGTACGGCCCGAACGGTGCAGGTAGTCCTTGTGGTCACCGGCCGGGTCCACGTTCAGGACCAGGTCGATGCCGTCGACGTGGATACCGCGGGCGGCCACGTCGGTCGCGACGAGCGCGTTGACGTAACCGTCCTTGAAGTCCGCCAGCGTCCGGGTGCGCGCGCCCTGCGTCATGCCGCCGTGCAGCGCGTCCGCCTTCACGCCCGAGTCGCGGAGCTGCTCGGCGATACGGTCGGCGCCCAGCTGCGTACGGACGAAGATGATCGTGCGGCCCTTGCGCGCCGCGATCGCCGCCGTGACCGGTGCCTTGTCCTTGGGCTTCACGACGAGCACGTGGTGGCTCATGGTCGTGACGTTGCCCTGCGCGCTGTCGACCTCGTGATGCACGGGGTTGTTCAGGTAGCGCTTGACCAGGGTGCTGATCTCGTTCTCCATCGTGGCGGAGAAGAGCATGCGCTGGCCGCCGACCGGCACCTGGTCGAGCAGTTCGGTGACCTCGGGCAGGAAGCCCAGGTCGGACATCTGGTCGGCCTCGTCGAGGATCGCGATGCGGACGTTCTCCAGGGAGCACGCGCCGCGGTTGATGATGTCGCGCAGCCGGCCCGGAGTGGCGACGAGGACGTCGACACCGCGCTCCAGCGCGTAGATCTGGTTGCCCATGGACGTACCGCCGCAGACGACCTTCATCTTCAGGCCGAGCACGTCGCCGTACGGCTGGAGGGCGTCGGCGACCTGCATCGCCAGCTCGCGGGTCGGCGTGAGGATGACGCCGCGGGGCTTCTTCTTCTCGGTGTGGCCCTCGGCGAGAGTCGCCAGCAGCGGCAGACCGAAGGAGAGGGTCTTGCCGGAGCCGGTACGGCCGCGGCCGAGGATGTCCTTGCCGGCCAGGGCGTCCGGGATGGTCGCGGCCTGGATCGGGAAGGGCGCCACGACGCCGTTCTGGGCGAGCTTGCGGACGATGCCTTCGGGCAACCCCAGGTCGCCGAAGGTGATTTCGGGAGTCTTCGGGGTCGCGGCGGCCTCCGCCGCGACAGTGTCCGCCGTGCCGCTCCCGACGGTCGAGTCGATCGAGTCGTCGGACTCGTTGACGTCGTTGACGTCGTTCTCGGGCATGACGGCGTGGTCAGTACTGGAAATGGACATGCGAAATGCGAAACCTTCCGGAGTCTCGGCACGCGCCCAAACTCCGTGATTCGCAATTCGACCGCCTCAATGCGGTCAGCCACGGCAAGGGAGAGTACGCGCCACGCGGCGCTCTTCTGTGTCGGCGCCGGGCAATGATCAAACGATCTACTACCATACGCACCCCTCCCCCTCCCTGGCAAACCGCCCCCGCGCGATCCCCGTCACAGCGGCCCCAACTGCGGCGACGCCGCAGGCTCCTTGCGCATCCCGGCCCCGTCGCCAGGCGCCCTGGCGCTCGTCCGTACGTCCGCCGTCGGCGTCGCCGACGGAGGCGGCTCCGGCGGACCGCTCGGCTCGGGCTGCGCCGGGGGCTCCGGTTCCGGGTCGGGCGGCGGGGGCTCGGAGGGCGGCGGGGTCCGGGTCGGCTGTTCCGCGGGCGGTACGTCTCCGCCCGGCGGCCTCGGCGCGGGCGGCAGCGGCTTGCCGTCCGGGCCCTTGGACGGCTTCGCCGAGGGGGCGCCCGACGCCTCCGGGCCGGCCGGCTCCCCCTTCTCGCCGTGCTCGCCGGGATGCCCGGCGTCCTCCCGCCGCGCGCCGCCCCGGCCGTCCGCCGGCAGGCCCGCTCCGGCGTCCGCCGCCGTACCGCCGTCCGGCTCGGCGACGGCTCCCTCGCGCTCGGCCGAGCGCGAGGGGGCCGGCTTCCCTTCGTCGTGGCCGACGCTCATGCAGCCCGTGGAGGTGGCGACCGCCACCGAGGTGACGATCCAGACGGCGAAACGGCCGGGGGCTGACAACTGGCGCACGCGGGGCACCTCCGGGGGCGTGAAACGGCTCGCCCGCCGAAGGGGGCCCGACGGCACCCGGCGGCAGGGGAAGGATGGCCCTGTTCAACTTCCTTTCCCGTACAAGGGACACGCCCGGCACGCACCCAAGCCCGCCCGGACGACCGCGCACCGCGGCCGATCAGGGCGCCCCCAGCTCCCAGCCCGCCCACACCGCGCCGAGCCCCACCAGCAGCGACCCCGCCGCATACGCGCCCGCCACCAGCGGCTTCCCCCGCTCGGCCAGCCGCAGCGTCTCGTACGAGAAGGTCGAGTACGTCGTCAGCGCCCCGCACAGCCCCGTCCCGACGAGGGCGTACGTCGCCGACGACACCGCCGCCCCGGCCAGCACCCCCAGCACCAGACTCCCCGCCACGTTGACGGCGAACGTCCCCCAGGGGAACAGGGTTTGGTGCCACGACTGCACCGTACGGTCCGTCAGATACCGCAGCGGCGCACCGACCGCGCCGCCCACCACGACCAGCAGCCAGTTCACCGCGCCGCCCCCGGCCCGACCGGCCCCGGCCCGACCGCCCGCCGCGTCACCGTGGCCGTCAGCCACACCGCCGCCATCGCGCCCACCAGCGTCACCACCACGTACCCGAGCGCGGCCGGCGCCTCCCCGTGCCGCACCAGCCGCAGGAAGTCCAGCGTGTACGTCGAGAACGTCGTGAAACCGCCAAGCACCCCCACCCCCAGGAACGGCCGCACCAGCGAATGCGCCGACCAGCCGCCCTCGGTGAGCAGCACCATCAGCACCCCGATCAGCCCGCAGCCCAGCACGTTCACCACGAACGTCGTCCACGGGAAGGCGCCGTCGGCGGTGGGCCACAGCCGCTCGGCGCCGTACCGCGCCGTCGCACCCGCCGCACCGCCCGCGGAGATCACCGCCAGCACCTGCCACAGCCGGTGCCCGGCCGTCTCGGCGCGCTGACCGGGTACCCGTAGATCGACATCGGGGTCGACCGGCTCCAGGGGCAGATCCCGCGGCCCGCCGCTCACCCGTACCCCAGCTCGTGCAGCCGCTCGTCGTCGATCCCGAAGTGGTGCGCGATCTCGTGCACCACGGTGATCTCCGTCTCGGCCACCACTTCCTCGCGCGTCTCGCACATCCGCAGCGTCGGCCCCCGGTAGATCGTGATCCGGTCCGGCAGCACCCCCGCGTACCACTCGCCGCGATCGGTCAGCGGAGTCCCCTCGTAGAGCCCGAGCAGGTCGGGGTCGAACTCCTCGCCCGACTCCTTCGCCGAGGCCGGGTCCGGCTCGTCCTCCACGAATACCGCGACGTTGTCCATCAACCGCATAAGCTCCGGCGGAATCCGGTCAAGCGCCTCGGCCACCAGTTCTTCGAACTCCTCGCGCGTCATCTCCAGCACTCCGCCATTGTCACGCAGGTCACCAAGATCGGGGAAAGGCGGTGCCCACGCATGATCGCCCGTCGCTCAGGGAATACGCGCCCAATGGCCCGCGACGTACGCCGTGTCCCGTTCCGTGCCGCGATGAGAGCGATCAGCCGACTCCAGCGGCACTACCGCTCCCGCGGCGACGCCCCGACCAGCGCCCTCGTCAGCTCCCCGCACCCCTACACCCGCGCGCTCGGCCTCGTCGCCGTCGTACTGCTCGGCGCCTGGCTCGGGCTGCTGATCGTGGGCAGTGTGCGTACGCCAGTCGGCCCCATGGACACGAAGATGACCCTGCGCCCCTCCCTCACGGGCGGCACGAAGATCAACGTCTCACCGCTGGGCGCGCTGGAACTCGACTCGCACACGGCCCCGATCCGCCTCGACGTCGACGTCGACCAGCTCGACCCGGTCCGCTCGCAGGCCCTCGTCGAGCATCCCGAGCGCCTCGCGGGCCTCCAGGACGAGGTCTCGCACGACGTCTCGGCCGGCACCACGGAGCTGGCCGTACGGTCCTGTGTCGCCGTCGTCTCGGGCGCCACCGCCCTCGGCCTGGCCGTCTACCGGCGCCCCCGCCGCGCACTGGCCGCCGGCGGCCTCGCGCTCGCGCTGCTGGCCGTGTCCGGCGCCACCGCGTTCGCGACCTGGAACCCGAAGTCCGTGCTGGAGCCCCGCTTCTCCGGGCTGCTCTCCTCGGCCCCGCAGGTCGTCGGCAGCGCGCGCTCGATCGTCACCGAATTCGACGTCTACCAGAAGGAGTTGGCGCGGCTCGTCACGAATGTGACCAAGCTGTACGACGCGACGTCCACCCTGCCCTCGTACCAGCCGGACCCCGGTACCCTGCGTGTCCTCCAGGTCTCCGACATCCATCTCAACCCCGCCGCCTGGCACATCATCGGCTCGCTCGTGGAGCAGTACCGGATCGACCTCATCATCGACTCCGGCGACACCATGGACCACGGCTCGGCGGCCGAGAACAGCTTTCTCGACCCGATCCCCGACCTCGGCGCCCCGTACGTCTGGGTACGCGGCAACCACGACTCCGCCGACACCCAGAAGTATCTGCGCGGCCTGAAGAACGTCCACGTCCTCGACAACGGCCGCGCCGTCACCGTCGCCGGGATCCGGGTGGCGGGCACGGGTGATCCGCAGTTCACCCCCGACCGCTCCCTGCCCAACGCCGGTGACCCGGCCGAGGAGATGGCGGGCATCCGGCTGGCGTCGGCCATCCGCGACCAGGAGCGGGCGGGCACCCCGGTGGACATCGCCGTCGCGCACAACCCGATCGCGGCCAGGGAGACCGACGGCACGGTCCCGCTCGTGCTGGCCGGCCATGTCCACCGCCGCGAGACCGAGATCATGCCGTTCGGCACCCGCCTGAAGATCGAGGGCTCGGCGGGCGGCGGCGGGCTGCGCGCGGTCCAGAACGACGAGCCGGAGAAGGTGCGCGCCTCGCTGCTCTATCTGGACAGCACGACGAAGCGGCTCCAGGCGTGGGACGAGATCACGCTCGGCGGTCTGGGGCTGACGACGGCGGAGGTCAGCCGCCATCTGCCGGAGGAGGCGGGCGTACCGGGCACGGACCCGTCACCGTCGGGAACGCCCTCGGGAACGCCCTCGGGAGCACCCTCCGGAACGCCGTCGGAAACGCCCTCCGGAACCCCTTCCGGCTCGCGCGTCCCAGCCACCCCGGCAGGCCCGCCTCCCGCCCGATAAACCGTTTTGGCGATAGCTCCCCGCATCGCATATGCTCCTCACGTCCCCGACGCGCTAGCAAGCGCCCAGGCGGGCCCTTAGCCCTCATCGTCTAGTGGCCCAGGACGCCGCCCTTTCAAGGCGGTAGCACGGGTTCGAATCCCGTTGGGGGCACGCAACACCGTGTGCGAGACTCGTCTCGCACATCGCTTGGTCCTGTGGAGCAGTTTGGAGTGCTCGCCACCCTGTCAAGGTGGAGGCCGCGGGTTCAAATCCCGTCAGGACCGCTGTGGCTCGCGAGAGCCGCGTGGCTGGGTAGCTCAGTTGGTACGAGCGATCGCCTGAAAAGCGATAGGTCGCCGGTTCGATCCCGGCCCCAGCCACTCTTCTTCTTCAGCAGATGCCCCTGCCGAGCGCCTTCGGTGGGGGTTTCCGTGTACTCGCCCCGCGAATGCCCGCGAAATGGGTTCGCCACTCTCCCGGACCGAGTGAGACCCTGGGCTCGGTATGTCTACTTCCCTCGCCGACCTTCAGTCCCTGCTGGCCGAGGTCTCGCTGCGCGACTCGCAGCGCCTCGGCCGCCGTCTCGAAGGCGTCCGGCGCATCCGCAAGCCCGAAGCCCGGCAGGCCGTCCTCGACGAGATCGCGGCCGAGGCGGGCAAGTCGGCCGAGCGCGTGCGCGCCCGCGCGGCCCGGATGCCGACGATCACGTACCCCGAGCAACTGCCCGTCAGTCAGAAGAAGGACCTGATCCTCGAGGCGATACGCGACCACCAGGTCGTGATCGTCGCCGGTGAGACCGGGTCGGGCAAGACGACCCAGATCCCCAAGATGTGCATGGAGCTGGGCCGGGGCGTCCGGGGCATGATCGGGCACACGCAGCCGCGCCGGATCGCCGCCCGCACCGTGGCCGAGCGCGTCGCGGACGAGCTGCGGACCCCGCTCGGGGAGGCCGTCGGCTGGAAGGTCCGCTTCACCGACCAGGTGAACCAGGACGCGACGTTCGTGAAGATCATGACGGACGGCATCCTGCTCGCCGAGATCCAGTCGGACCGCGACCTGCGCGCGTACGACACGATCATCATCGACGAGGCCCATGAGCGCAGCCTCAACATCGACTTCCTGCTCGGCTATCTCGCCCAGCTCCTCCCCCGGCGCCCCGATCTGAAGGTCGTCATCACCTCGGCGACGATCGACCCGGAGCGCTTCTCCCGCCACTTCGGCGACGCGCCGATCGTGGAGGTCTCCGGCCGTACGTTCCCGGTCGAGGTCCGCTACCGGCCTCTCCTCGAGGACAGTGACGACAGCGCCGAGGGCGACCGCGACCAGATCACCGCGATCTGCGACGCCGTCGACGAACTCCAGTCGGAGGGGCCGGGCGACATCCTGGTCTTCCTCTCCGGCGAGCGCGAGATCCGCGACACCGCCGACGCGCTCGACAAGCGCAAGCTCCGGCACACCGAGGTGCTTCCCCTGTACGCGCGCCTCTCGCACGCCGAGCAGCACCGCGTCTTCCAGAGACCCGGCGGCGGCGCGACCCGCCGGATCGTGCTCGCGACCAACGTGGCGGAGACGTCGCTGACCGTACCGGGCATCAAGTACGTGATCGACCCCGGCACCGCCCGGATCTCCCGCTACTCCCACCGCACCAAGGTCCAGCGTCTGCCGATCGAGCGGATCTCGCAGGCCAGTGCCAATCAGCGCAAGGGCCGTTGCGGCCGTACGTCGGACGGCATCTGCATCCGGCTGTTCTCCGAGGACGACTTCGAGGCGCGGCCCGAGTTCACGGACGCCGAGATCCTGCGTACGAATCTGGCCTCGGTCATCCTCCAGATGACGTCGGCCGGTCTGGGCGAGATCGAGAAGTTCCCCTTCATCGACCCGCCGGACCATCGCAACATCCGCGACGGTGTCCAACTCCTCCAGGAACTGGGCGCGTTCGACGCCACACAGAAGGATCCGCGCAAGCAGCTCACCCAACTGGGGCGCAAGCTCTCGCAGTTGCCCGTCGACCCGCGCCTCGCGCGCATGGTCATCGAGGCGGAGCGCAACGGCTGCGTCCGCGAGGTGATGGTGATCGCCGCCGCGCTGTCCATCCAGGACCCGCGCGAGCGCCCGTCGGAGAAGCAGACCCAGGCCGACCAGCAGCACGCCCGATTCCGGGACGAGACCTCCGACTTCCTGGCCTTCCTGAACCTGTGGCGCTACCTCCGCGAGCAGCAGAAGGCGCGCGGCTCCTCGGCGTTCCGCCGGATGTGCAAGGCGGAGTATCTGAACTTCCTGCGGATCCGCGAGTGGCAGGACATCTACTCCCAACTGCGCACGGTCGCCAAGCAGATGGGCATCAAGGTCAACGAGCACGACGACGCTCCGGCCCCCGACCAGTCCGTGCACATCTCGCTGCTCTCCGGTCTGCTGTCGCACATCGGGCTCAAGGACGTCAAAGACGGCGCGAAGAACGAGTACGTGGGCGCCCGCAACGCGAAGTTCGCGGTCTTCCCCGGCTCGGCCCTCTTCAAGAAGCCGCCGCGCGTCATCATGTCGGCCGAGCTGGTGGAGACGTCCCGGCTCTGGGCGCGGGTCAACGCGAAGATCGACCCGGACTGGATCGAGCCGCTGGCCCAGCACCTGATCAAGCGCACGTACAGCGAGCCGCACTGGGAGAAGGACCAGGCGGCGGTGATGGCGTACGAGAAGGTGACGCTGTACGGCGTACCGATCGTCGAGCGGCGCAAGGTGAACTTCGGCCGGATCGACGCGGAGGCGTCGCGCGACCTGTTCATCCGCAACGCGCTCGTCGAGGGCGACTGGCGGACGCACCATCAGTTTTTCCATGACAATCGCAAACTTCTGGGCGAGGTCGAGGAGTTGGAGCACCGCGCCCGGCGCCGCGACATCCTCGTGGACGACGAGACGCTGTTCGACTTCTACGACGAGCGCGTGCCTGACCATGTGGTCTCCGGCGCGCACTTCGACTCGTGGTGGAAGCACAAGCGCAAGGAGGAGCCCGAACTCCTCGACTTCGAGCGCTCGATGCTCATCAACGAGGCGGCGGGCGCCGTCACGAAGGACGACTACCCGGACTCCTGGCGCCAGGGCCGGCTCAAGTTCCGGGTGACGTACCAGTTCGAGCCGGGGGCCGACGCGGACGGTGTCACGGTGCACGTACCGCTCCAGGTGCTCAACCAGATCACGCCCGAGGGCTTCGACTGGCAGATTCCGGGACTGCGCGAGGAGGTGGTGGTGGAGCTGATCCGCTCGCTGCCGAAGCCGATCCGCCGCCACTACGTCCCGGCGCCGAACTACGCGAAGAAGTTCCTGGAGGGCGCGGTGCCTCTTCAGGAAGCGCTGCCCGTGACGCTGGCGCGCGAGCTTCAGCGGATGGTCGGCGTACCCGTCACGGCGGACGACTTCGATCCGGGCCGGGTGCCCGACCACCTCAAGATCACCTTCCGGATCGTCGACGAGCGGCGCCGCAAGATCGCCGAGGACAAGGATCTGGAGGCGCTGCGGATCGCGCTCAAGCCCAAGGCCCGCAAGGCGCTCTCACAGGCCGCGGCGGCGGTGGCGGGGCCCACGGGCGAGTCCGTCGAACGCTCGGGCCTCACCGACTGGACGATCGGCACGCTCTCGCGCACCTTCGAGACCCGGCGGGCCGGTCAGCCGGTCAAGGCGTACCCGGCGCTGGTCGACCAGGGCGCGACCGTGGCCGTACGGCTCTACGACACGGAGGCCGAGCAGCAGCAGGCCATGTGGCAGGGGACGCGGCGGCTGATCCTGCTCAACATCCCGGTCAATCCGGCCAAGTTCGCCTCGGACACCCTCACCAACAAGCAGAAGCTGGCCCTGTCCCGGAACCCGCACGGCTCGATCCAGGCGCTGTTCGAGGACTGCGCTACGGCGGCGGCGGACCGGCTGATCGCCGAGTACGGGGGGCCCGCGTGGGACGAGGAGTCGTACCGCGCGCTGTACGAGAAGGTCCGCGCCGACCTGGTCGACATGACCGTGCGCACCATCGGCCAGGTCGAGCAGATCCTGGCGGCCTGGCAGGCCTGCGAGCGACGGCTGAAGTCCACGAACAGCCTGGTCCTGATCAACAACGTCCAGGACGTGAAGGACCAGTTGGCGGAGCTGATGCCGGCGGGCTTCGTGACCCGTACGGGGCTGCGCAGGCTGCCCGACCTGATGCGCTACCTGGTCGCGGCGGACCGCCGTCTCCAGCAGATGCCGACGAACGTCCAGCGCGACACCACGCGCATGGAGAAGGTCCTCGAGATGCGGGACGAGTACGCCTGGCTGCTCGAACAGCTCCCGCGCGGGCGGCCGGTGCCGCAGCAGGTGCTGGACATCCGCTGGATGATCGAGGAGCTGCGGGTGAGCTACTTCGCGCACGCGCTGGGCACGGCGCAGCCGGTGTCGGACAAGCGGATCGTGAAGGCGATCGACGCGGCGGTGCCGTAGGGCCTGTCTTCGCCGCGGGCGGGCGCGGCTCCGGTTCGACCGCACCCTCCGAGCTGCTGTACAGTCTGATTTCGCAGCCGCCGGTACGGAACGGATCGCACCGGGCCTGCGAATTCTGGTCCTGTGGAGCAGTTTGGAGTGCTCGCCACCCTGTCAAGGTGGAGGCCGCGGGTTCAAATCCCGTCAGGACCGCGTTGATGACGACACGGAGCCCGCATCCTTGAGGATGCGGGCTCCGTTGCTGTGCCCGAGGCCGCGCCCGCGGCGGAGCCGCGATCAGACACAGCAAATCCCGTCAGGACCGCCGCCCCACCAACCAGCCCGCATCCCTGAGGATGCGGGCTCCGTTGTTGTGTCCTGGGTTGACGGCTCCCCGTGGCGCGGGTAAGTCATCAAAAGGGGCTTTCCTGGCAGCCCAGGGCCCCGTCCTCCGGGGGGTGGCGCGCATGGCGGCATCAGTGGTGAAGCACGAGACCCGCGCGCTCCTGCGCGCCCATCTGGCCGCCGCGACGGGCTATCGGCATGTGACGCGTCACTGCGCGGTCTGCCATCGCCTCCAGCGGCTCGTCATGGACCCCGCCGTATCCACTCCCCCGGACTCCGGAGGGAGTTCGGCCAACACCTCCGCGTCGAACGCGCCGAACCGCACACCAGAAGAGGACAGCGACCTTCTTTAGGTGCTAGGACGGGAGATTGCAAGAGGTTCACTCTGTGACGGGTGTCACCGCTCGCATTTCCGGAGTGGCTGCGCTTACACCCCGCCTACAGCCCACGAATTTTATATGTGCAATTGCACGTCCCCACGAAGGCTCCCCCGCACCCCCCAACTCCCGCCCCACCGCACAAAAAAAGATCGCGCTGGACCCGGCGGAGTCCAGCGCGATCAAAGTGACTTGCCCCGCATTTGCGGGAGCGTGGGCCCTGTTGGGGCAGGTGCCCGTCGTGTGGTGCGTTGTCCAGCAATGCTGATCAATGTGGAGCTATGGGGCTGGACGACCGGATTGGGGACCCGGGTGTCCGGTTGGGGTTGGTTGGTTGTCAGCTGTGCCCTGACGAGGCTTTCAGGCCTCGCTGCGCTGCTGCGGAATACCCGCAAGCAGTGCGCGGACCTCTGCCTCGCGATACCGGCGATGTCCACCGAGCGTGCGGATGGACGTGAGCTTGCCGGCCTTTGCCCAGCGTGTGACCGTCTTCGGATCCACGCGGAACATCGTGGCAACCTCAGCCGGGGTCAGCAGCGGCTCGGCATCAGGGGTGCGAGCGGTCATGAGCGGCCTCCTCGGGAGAACCGAACCATCTCGGTTCTTTCCTCTAAATTCTGCACCTTGACCCACGTTGCCCGAAATGGCGGACGCGGGCCGAGTCGGTTATAGGACGAACGGCTTGTCCTCGGCACTACAACTACACCATCTGTCCAGCCTCGTCGGCCAAACCGATGGAATTGCCCTCTCAGGTGTTCATCAACGACGGAAGCCGATGGACCATGCCATAGCGGACAGTTACGCCGCAGTGACGATCAGTCACAGGAGCAATCAGGAGTCACCAGACCCCTCATAGTGCGCAATGCTAAGAAAATCCGCCCTTACGTGGACGGAAGGAGCCCTCTCCGGACTCCTTGTCCTATTTTGACACGAGGGTGGGTGATGGGCGCAAGAGCCCCGTTAGTGCGGTCCATCACGCTTGGGGCAAAGAATCCGGATCGGGGCCTACGTCCCCGGAGTGGAACAACTGCGCCCGGCGCGCCGCGCTCCGCCCGCTCCCCGCGCGCCTCCCCGCGCGCCCTCAGTTGGCGAACTGACGGTCCCTGACCGCCCGCCAGCGCTCCGCGAGCCGTTCGTACGCATCGCCCGCCGCCTCGCCGTCGCCGGCCCGCAGCGCGGCGATCCCGGCCGCCACGTCCGCCGCCGAACGGTCGTCGGCGAGCTGCGGACCGGTCAGGGCGTGCACCAGCCCGCCGTAGTCCAGCTCGACCAGCGAGCGGGGGTGGAATTCCTCCAGCCACCGGCCCACGTCTATGAGGCCCTCGATGAGCGGCCCCTCGTCGACCGACTCCCGCAGCGCCTTCAGCGCGCGGGCCAGCCGCCGCCGCGCCTGCACCATCGGGGTCCGGTAGCGCAGGGCGGGCGCCGTGGGGCCCTCCTCCTCGTACGCCCGGTACTCGCGCTCGTCGTCGGCGAAGAGCGTGAACCAGCGCACCGGCACCTGCCAGACCGCCGTCCTGATCCACGGCCGGGCGTCCGGATTGCGCTCGCGCCACTGTTCGAAGTCCGCGGCGGCCTGTTCGCGTACGACCGACGGCAGTACGGCTTCGAGCAGCGGCTTGGGCAGGCTGTCGCCCAGCGACTCCAGGGCCAGCCAGCCACGCAGCCGGGTGCGCCACGGGCAGACGCACACCACGCCGTCCACCTCCGTCACGAACGCGTCGGCGCTCTCGTGCACGGGCACCGGGACGGGCGGTGTGGGCAGCAAGTCGGCCAGGGAGCGCCGCAGTTCGTCCTGTGCGGTCGGCGTACGCTCCCGTGCGGCGTAACGCGCCCAGTGGCTTCTCTCCGGCTCCGGGAAGGCCGCCAGTGGCTCGTACACGCGCAGGTAGGAGGCGTAAGGGACGAGGAGTGAAGACACCGCTGGCATGGGGCGAATCGTCCCATGCCCGTACCGCCCGAGAGGGTGATCCTGAGCACTGCGTCGGATCTACGTCGCGGTAGGACTTACCCTCATGCCCAAACAGTCCCTCCCCACCCCCAGGAGGGCCTACTCACCGCTTCGTACTTGGGAGTCACCACCGTGACCGATGTGACCGGAGCCCCTGTCGCAACCGTCGACGTACTGAACACCCTGTTCCACTCCGAACTGGGTGGCCACGAGCAGGTCGTGCTCTGCCAGGACCGCGCCAGCGGACTCAAGGCAGTCATCGCCCTGCACTCCACCGCCCTGGGCCCCGCCCTGGGCGGTACTCGTTTCTACCCGTACGCCTCCGAGCAGGAAGCCGTCGCCGACGCGCTGAACCTGTCGCGGGGAATGTCGTACAAGAACGCCATGGCGGGTCTGGACCACGGCGGCGGCAAGGCCGTGATCATCGGTGACCCCGAGCAGATCAAGACCGAGCAACTGCTCCTGGCGTACGGCCGGTTCGTCGCCTCGCTCGGTGGCCGCTACGTCACGGCCTGCGATGTCGGTACGTACGTCGCGGACATGGACGTCGTCGCCCGCGAGTGCCGCTGGACCACCGGCCGCTCGCCCGAGAACGGCGGCGCCGGCGACTCCTCCGTACTGACCGCGTTCGGTGTCTTCCAGGGGATGCGCGCGAGCGCCCAGCACCTGTGGGGCGACCCGTCGCTGCGCGACCGGAAGGTCGGCATCGCCGGTGTCGGCAAGGTCGGACACCATCTGGTCGAGCATCTGCTCCGGGACGGCGCCTCCGTCGTGATCACGGACGTACGGGACGAGTCCGTGCTCCGGATCACCGACCGGCACCCCGAGGTCGCCGTGGCCGCCGACACCGACGCGCTGATCCGTACCGAGGGCCTGGACGTGTACGCGCCGTGCGCGCTGGGCGGGGCCCTGAACGACGACTCCGTGCCCGTACTGACCGCGAAGGTGGTGTGCGGGGCGGCCAACAACCAGCTCTCGCACCCCGGCGTCGAGAAGGATCTCGCCGATCGCGGCATCCTCTACGCGCCGGACTACGTGGTGAACGCGGGTGGCGTGATCCAGGTCGCCGACGAGCTGCACGGATTCGACTTCGAGCGGTGCAAGGCGAAGGCCTCGGAGATCTTCGACACCACGCTTTCAATATTCGCACGTGCGAAGGTCGACGGAATTCCGCCGGCCGCCGCGGCCGACCGGATCGCCGAGCAGCGCATCTCGGAGGCTCGCGCCCGCTGACGCTTCAAGGGGCGATCGGCCGGCCGCGAGCCACCGCGCGGCGCCGGGGAGACGAGACTCACCCCGGTCGGCGGGTCGCCCCTCAAGAAGAGGTTAAAATCGCAGCTGACCAGCGAGGACACCCGTTCTCGCCGGTCCGGTGCCGAGGCACGTCATGCGGGCGGCGTACCGTATGGCCGCGGAAGCAGGTACCGTTGAAGTCCTAAGGACGGGTCTCTCTGCCGAGAGCTCGTTCTGAAACATGAACGCGTGTCAAGACTCTGGGGCCGTGGAGCCCCGTCACCGAGGGGGTCGAGCCATGGGGCGCGGCCGGGCCAAGGCCAAGCAGACAAAGGTCGCCCGCCAGCTGAAGTACAACAGCGGCGGGACAGACCTGTCGCGTCTGGCCAATGAGCTGGGCGCATCGCCTTCGAGTCAACCGCCGAACGCTGAGCCGTTCGAGGATGACGACGAGGAAGATGACCCGTACGCACAGTACGCGGAGCTGTACAACGACGACGATGAGGACGATGAGTCCGGCCCGTCGTCACAGCGTCGCGGCGCTTGACGTACGTACACCTCAAAAAGAAATCACTCATGTGACCCGGTCCGGGCCCCCCGGACCGGGTTTCACCATGATCCCGGCGCCCCGCCGAAACCGGTCCTGAGCTACGCATAGTCCCCGGTCAGCGCCGCGCCCGTGGCGGCGGCGGTGCTCTGCCGGTCCACGATGCCGCCCGCCACCCAGGCGTCCACGCCCCGGTCCGCGAGGGTGGTGAGCGCCGTGTCCACCGACTCCTCGGGGACGACGGCGATCATGCCGACACCCATGTTGAGCGTCTTCTCCAGCTCCGTACGCTCCACCTGGCCCGCCGAGCCGATCAGGTCGAAAACCGCGCCGGGCGACCAGGTCGAACGGTCCACCGCCGCGTGCAGATGGTCCGGGACGACCCGCGCCAGGTTGTTGGCGAGACCGCCGCCGGTGATGTGGCTGAAAGCATGCACCTCGGTGGTCCTGGTCAGGGCCAGACAGTCCAGCGAGTAGATCTTGGTGGGCTCCAGCAGCTCCGCGCCGAGCGTGCGGCCGAACTCCTCGACCTCGCGCTCCAGCGACCAGCCGAGCCGGTCGAACACGACGTGCCGGACGAGCGAGTACCCGTTGGAGTGAAGCCCGGAGGACGCCATGGCGATCACGACGTCACCCGTACGGATACGATCCGCGCCCAGCAGCCGGTCCGCCTCGACCACGCCCGTACCGGCGCCGGCGACGTCGAAGTCGTCCTCGCCGAGGAGGCCGGGGTGCTCGGCGGTCTCGCCGCCGACGAGGGCGCAGCCGGCCAGCACACAGCCCTCGGCGATGCCCTTGACGATGGCGGCGACCCGCTCGGGGAAGACCTTGCCGACGCAGATGTAGTCGGTCATGAACAGCGGCTCGGCGCCACAGACCACCAGGTCGTCGACGACCATGCCCACGAGGTCGTGGCCGATCGTGTCGTAGACGCCCATCTTGCGGGCCAGGTCGACCTTCGTACCCACGCCGTCGGTGGCCGAGGCGAGCAGCGGGCGCTCGTACCGCTTGAGCGCGGAGGCGTCGAAGAGGCCGGCGAAGCCGCCGAGACCGCCGACGGTCTCGGGGCGCTGGGTCTTCTTCACCCACTCCTTCATCAGCTCGACGGCGCGGTCGCCGGCCTCGATGTCGACGCCCGCGGCGGCGTAGGAGGCACCGGAGGTTTCAGCTGGCATGGCGGGGAGCTTTCGTGTCAGTGCTGCGGGGGCTGGGGTCGGGGGCTGTGCGTCGGGCCGGGACGTGGCTGCGGGCCGCCGCGACCGGTGGGGAGGGTCGCGACGGGCCGTACGGGCACGTTCACGGGCGCTCATGGCCGCTGCTACGGCCGCCTGAGCGCGTCGGCGGCGTCGGCGCCGCCCGCCAGCTCGGTCTCCAGCAGCTGCTTGCCGAGGAGCTCCGGATCGGGCAGGTCCATCGGGTATTCGCCGTCGAAGCAGGCGCGGCAGAGGTTCGGCTTGGCGATGGTGGTCGCCTCGATCATGCCGTCGATGGAGATGTACGAGAGGGAGTCGGCGCCCAGGGACTTACCGATCTCCTCGATGGACATGCCGTTGGCGATCAGCTCGGCGCGGGTGGCGAAGTCGATGCCGAAGAAGCACGGCCACTTCACCGGCGGGGACGAGATCCGGATGTGCACCTCGGCGGCACCGGCCTCGCGGAGCATCTTGACGAGGGCGCGCTGCGTGTTGCCGCGGACGATCGAGTCGTCGACGACCACCAGGCGCTTGCCCCTGATGACCTCTTTAAGAGGGTTGAGCTTGAGACGGATGCCGAGCTGGCGGATGGTCTGTGAGGGCTGGATGAAGGTCCGGCCCACGTACGCGTTCTTGACCAGGCCCGAGCCGTACGGGATGCCGCTCGCCTCCGCGTAGCCGATCGCGGCGGGGGTGCCGGACTCGGGCGTCGCTATGACGAGATCGGCGTCGGCGGGCGCTTCCTCCGCGAGTTTGCGGCCCATCTCCACGCGGGAGAGGTAGACGTTCCGGCCGGCGATGTCGGTGTCGGGGCGGGCCAGATACACATACTCGAAGACACAGCCCTTGGGCTTCGCTTCAGCGAATCGTGAGGTGCGCAAGCCGTTCTCGTCGATGGCGACCAGCTCGCCGGGCTCGATCTCCCGGACGAAGGAGGCGCCGCAGATGTCCAGCGCGGCGCTCTCGGACGCCACGACCCAGCCGCGCTCCAGCCGACCGAGGACCAGCGGGCGGATGCCCTGCGGGTCCCGGGCCGCGTACAGGGTGTGCTCGTCCATGAAGACGAGCGAGAAGGCGCCCTTGGCGTTCCGAAGGACCTGCGGGGCGGCCTGTTCGACGGTGAGGGGCTTGCCGTCGTCGTCCGTCTGTCCGGCGAGGAGCGCCGTGATCAGATCGGTGTCGTTGGTGGCGGCGACGCGGGTCGTGCGGCCGTTCTCCTTGGGGAGGTCGGCGACCAGCTCGGCCAGCTCGGCCGTGTTGACCAGATTGCCGTTGTGGCCGAGCGCGATGGAGCCGTGGGCGGTGGCCCGGAAGGTCGGCTGCGCGTTCTCCCACACCGAGGCTCCGGTGGTGGAGTAGCGGGCGTGACCCACGGCGATATGGCCCTGGAGGGAGCCGAGGGAAGTTTCGTCGAAGACCTGTGAGACAAGGCCCATGTCCTTGAAGACAAGGATCTGGGATCCGTTGCTCACTGCGATGCCCGCGGACTCCTGTCCGCGGTGTTGCAGTGCATACAGTCCGAAATAGGTGAGCTTGGCGACCTCTTCACCGGGGGCCCAGACTCCGAAGACGCCGCAAGCGTCCTGAGGGCCCTTCTCGCCGGGGAGGAGGTCGTGGCTGAGTCGTCCATCACCACGAGGCACACCACCGAGTGTAGGCGAGATCGACCGCTGGTCCGAATGCGGTACGGAAGCCGGCCGTGCGGCGGACAGCGAAGCGGGCCGGCGGCATGTCGCCACCGGCCCACCCGGAGAGATCCCCGTTCACCAGGGAGAACTACTTCGCGGGGGTTCCCGCGCCGGCGCTGAGACCTTCGCCGTCGGCCGTCTTGAGGGTCAGCCCACGGTGGTGCACCTCATACGTCACCTTCCCCTTCAGCACCTTCAGAAGCTCCCGTTCCAGGGACATCCCCGGCTCCGGGCAGAGCTTCCTGGTGGCCTTGACCGGCCCGAAGGTGATCGTGGTGTCCGTGGTCTTGGCGGGCGCCGAGAACGTGTTGCAGCCCAGGTTGCCGCTCACGGTGCCGTCCTTGGCGAAGGTGAGCGTCGCCTTTCCGGTCTCGCCCTTCTTGTCCTTGGGCAGCGAGCTGGTCGTCCCGCCGGAGAGGAGGCCGGTGACGGCCCACGGGGTGCCCACGAGCGGGGCCGGCTTCTCGGCGGACAGGTCGATGGAGTCGCCGTCGGCGCCGGTGAGGGTGAGTTTCTTGTCCTCGACCTTGGCCTTCAGCTTGCCCGAGAAGGCGCCGCCGAGGGCCTTCTCGAAGGCCGCCAGCTCGTCCGGGCAGCCGATCAGCGTCGTCTGCTTCTCACCGACAGTGATCGTGTCACCGTCGATGGTGACCTGGGCGCCGATCGAGTTGCAGCCGGTTTGCGCGCTGGCCTTGCCCTTGGAGTCGATCTCCACGCTGGCCCCGGCGGGCGCCGCGGTCTTCTTGCCGTCGACGCTGAGGCTCTCGATGCTCCAGCGCACATCGGTCAGGGGCAGATCGGTCGCCACCTCGCTTCCGGCCTCGGCCGCCCCGTCGGACCCTCTGCCGGTGTCGGTGCCGCAGCCGGCGAGGGCGAGGAGGGCCAGAGTCGTGAGGGCGGTGACCGTGGTCACTGGCTGTTTCCGCATACCCGTGGGACGGGGCAGACCCGGGTCCGGTTCCGTGCGGTTGCCGGACGGTGCGGTCGGGCCGGGCCTCGTCAGCGCATGACCGGCAGCAGGGCGCCGAGGTCCGCGCGTTCGCCGCTGGCGCTGACCTGGGCCGATGCCAGGGCCTCGGGCCATGTCGTACGCCCCGTGGCGAGCCTCAGCCAGGTGAGCGGGTCCGTCTCGACGACGTTCGGCGGGGTGCCGCGGGTGTGCCGGGGCCCTTCCACGCACTGCACGACGGCGTACGGCGGGATCCGCACCTCCGTCGACGCCCCCGGCGCCTTGGCCGCGAGCGCGTCGGCGAGTAGCCGGGTGCAGGCGGCGAGGGCCTGCCGGTCCAAGGGGATGTCGAGCCCGGCAGCGCGGTTCAGGTCGTCGGTGTGGACGACGAGTTCCACGGCGCGGGTGACCAGGAAGTCGCCGAGGCGCATGGCCCCGACGCGGACGGCGAGCAGCCGGTCGGCCGGGGCGTCCTGCGGCAGCAGCGCCGTGATCCGGGCGGCCGTGCGCTCGAACAGCTCGGTGGGCTCGGCGGAGGCCGCGTACGCCTTGACGTCGTCCGAGATCGGGGTGGCCAGCGCGGCTGTCGCGAACGCCCACTCGGGCAGGCCCACCTCCACGGCGGGCGGCGCGGGGTTCTCCAGTGCGCGGCTGACGGTCTCGACGCCCATGCACAGATGCGCGGCCAGCTCGCGCACGGTCCAGTCGCCGAGGCCTGCGGGCCGGTCGAGCTGTTCGGGGGTGAGGGAGGCGACCGCTTCGCGCACGTGCGCGAACTGGGTGAGGACGGCGGTACGGGTCTTGGCGGAGTCGTAACCCCGTTGCTTGCGCTTCTTGGCCGGTGGCATGACCGGGAGGCTAGCGCGGTGGCCGCGGCGGGTTCACCGGGGCCGCCGTGGGTGCCGACCGGGGTGGGTACTAGTGCCGCGACCGGCAATGTTTGCCCTGAAGGAGCGTCGTCCGGTGCGTGCGATCGCAAGGCGGCCGGGAGTCCTCGTAGCGGAGCTACTAGGGCTTTTGGCCGACGCGGCGAGCGTGCGTGCTGGGCGGCGCGACAGGGCAAAGCTTGCCGGGAGGGGCACTAGGTCAGCACGGACCGCAGGAACCCGTTGGACCTGTCCCCGAGGCGCACGCCGTCGCGCGCCGTCCAGTGGCGGCGCAGCACCCGGACGCCCACGCACGTGTTGAGGTGCGTGATCTCGGGAAATGCCGCGAGGTCCGTGGTGATGAAGCGCGCCAGGTCCTCCTCGTCGTGGAAGACGCCGTAGTGGATCATCGAGGCGGATCCGGCGACCATCGACACGTACCGGGCCGAGGGGTGTGACCCCAGAGTGTCCAGCAGGCGCGGGATCGCCCGCGGGAGCACGCTGAGCGACATCAGGGCGTTGAGGGGGTGGCCCAGCAGGGTGGGTTCGATCTCCACCCTCGGCCAGAGGGCGCCGGTCTCCAGGAGCGACTGCGAGGTGCGGTACGCCGTCGAGCGGCTGACGTCCAGCTCGCGGGCGATGTCGGCGGCCGGGATCCGGCCGTTGTCCACCATCAGCCGCAGCGTGCGCCGTTCCAGGTCCGAGAGCTGGTCGGGCGAGGCACGCCGCTCCTGAGTGATCTGTACGGCGTGTTCGCGCAGCCCGTCGGTCTGCTCGTCGGAGAGCCGGTGGAGCCGCCAGACCTGGCCCATGGGGTAGGCGCGCAGGACCAGTTGGGACTCGGTGGAGACGATGCCGGGAATACCCGGCAGCCGGTGGGTCAGCAGCTCGAAGATGTCGGTCCCGAGGAGCGGATAGACGCTGCAGTAGATGTCGGCGCTGCCGGTCGTCAGCAGCAGGGTCTGCACCTCGTCCAGTTCGAGGAGGTGCCGGGCGACCTCCTCGGAGCGGCCCGGCTCGCACTTGATCCATACCTGGCGTGGGTTCTCCGTCGTGATCAGCGGCCAGTCGAGCCGGCCGACCACCCGCAGCAGCCGCTCCGCGCGCAGCCGCGCGAGCCGGCGCGCGACGGTGCTCGGCGAGCTGTCCAGCACGTCGGCGAGGGCGTTGACCGGGGTGCGGGGTGCGAGTTGCAGGGCCGCCACGAGATCGAGATCGACGTCGTCGAGCAGCCGCTCCTCGGGGCGTGCCGTCAACCGCCGTACCTGGGCGCTGGGGGGAGGCGAGACGGGCGGCTGCGACGGCATGCCCCTGATCCTAAGCGTTCGCTCTCCCGAGTTGCTTCACGGTTCAAAAGTAACTTGGCTGAAACAGCCATGTTGGGCGAACCCATTGACACATTCATTCATCATGGCATCTCATGGCGGATCAATTCACCATCGCTTGAGAAGAGAGGGACCGACGTGGTGATCAAGGCGACGGAGGAACGCCCGGCGGCCCCCTCGGGGGATTCACCCACCGGACAGGTCACGGGTTCCGTGGCGTTCACACTGCGGGTGCTCGCGCTCGTCGAGCGCGTCGGCAACCGGCTCCCGCACCCCTTCTGGCTGTTCGTGATGCTCAGCGGAGTGCTGCTCGTCCTCAGCTGGGGGCTCCATGCCCTCGGCGTCTCGGCGGAATCACCCACCGACGGCGCGACGGTCGCCGTACGGAGTCTGATCTCCGACGCGGGCGTGACGATGATGCTCGACGGGCTGATCGACAACTACGCGACGTTCCCGCCGCTCGGTGTCGTCCTCGTCGTCATGCTCGGCGTATCGGTGGCCGACCGCGCCGGGCTGCTGACCGCGATGCTGCGGGCCGCGCTGGCGAAGGTGCCGCTCAGGGCCGTCACGTTCATGATCGCGTTCACCGGGATGGTCGCCCACATCGCCTCCGACGCGGCCTTCGTGGTGATGATCCCGCTGGGCGCGATCGCCTACCGCTCGGTCGGCCGCAACCCGGTGCTCGGCGCGGTGGTCGCCTTCGTCGCGGTCTCCGGAGGCCACGCCGCCAGCCCGCTGGTCACCCCCTCGGACGCCACGCTCGCCGCGCTGACGACGGCAGCCGCGCACACCATCGACCCGGCATACACGGTCACGCCCGTGGCCAACTACTTCTTCTCGCTCGCCTCCGCCGTCGTCCTGTCGCTGGTCATCACCCTGGTCGCGGAGACGCTGCTGAAGCGCCGGGTGGCGATGATGGCCGACGACGACGCGGCCGACGCGGCTGAGGCGAACGCGGACGCGGACGCGGAGGAACTGCCCGACCTGTCCCTGACCGACGACGAACGCCGCGGGCTGCGCACCGCCGCGTTCACCGCCCTGGCGCTGCTCGCCGCCATCGCCGCGGCCACTCTGCCCGCCGGCTCGCCCCTGCGCGGCGAGCACGGTGCCGTCATCGACTCGCCGCTCGTCCACAACATCGCGGTCTTCCTGGCGCTGCTCTTCTTCGCCACGGGTGTCGCGTACGGGCGGGTGGTGGGAGCCCTGCGTACGGCCAAGGACATCCCCGACATGATGGCGGCCGGACTGCGCGAACTGACCCCGATCCTGGTGCTGTTCTTCGCGATCTCGCAGTTCCTCGCCTACTTCAAGTGGACCTCCATCGGCGAGGTGATGGCCATCACGGGCGCCGAGCTGCTGGACTCCTCCGGCGTGCCGATCATGGTCATCTTCGTCGGCGTGATCCTCGTCGTCAGCGTCATGAACCTGATCCTCACCAGCGGCTCCGCCATGTGGGCGCTGATCGGCCCGGTGTTCGTCCCCATGCTGATGCTGCTGAAGGTCGCCCCCGAGACCACATGGGCCCTGTTCCGGATAGCCGACTCCTGCACCAACGCCATCACGCCCATGAGCCCGTACTTCGTGCTCTGCCTCGGCTTCGTCCGCCGGTACCGCGCCAACGCGGGCATCGGCACGCTGATGTCGCTGACGCTTCCGGTGGCACTGTCGATGCTCGTCGTCTGGACGCTGCTCTTCCTCGCCTGGTACGCCCTCGGCCTTCCGTTCGGGCCCGGAGCACCCACGCACTGACGCCCGCCTTCGGAGAACCGGCGGACCGGGAGCCCCGGAACACCGGAACTCCCGCACCACGCAACCGAATCGGAGAGACAGAGAGAACATGTCGGCACCCGCACCCGCCCCCCAGCCCCCCAACGGCCCCGCCCTGTCCCGTATCTCGGCCTGGTGCCGGACCCCGGAACGCCGGGACAGCTACCTCGCCGATCTGCGCCGGCTGGTCGAACAGGAGTCGCCCAGCGAGGAGAAGAACCTCCTCGACGCCACCGCCGATCTGCTCCTGGAACTGCTGGCGGAGCGGCTGGGCGAGCCGAGCCGTACCGTACGGCACCGCCACCCCGACGTGGGCGATGTCATCGAGGCCGAGTACGACGGTACGGTCGGCGGCGCCGTCGTCACCGTCGTCGGCCACTACGACACCGTGTGGCCGGCCGGGACCCTCGCCGACTGGCCCTTCACGGTCACCGGCACGACCGCGTCCGGGCCCGGCGTCTTCGACATGAAGGCCGGCCTGGCGCAGGGGATATGGGCATTGCGGGCGCTGCGCTCGCTCGAACTGCCGCGGCCCACCGTGCGTTTCGTCTTCAACGGGGACGAGGAGACCGGCAGCGTCGTCTCCCAGCCGCTCGTCGAACGCGCCACCGAGGACGCGGTCGCCACCCTGGTGCTGGAACCGGGCGGCGAGTGGGGAATCAAGGCGGGCCGCAAGGGCGTCGGCATCTTCAACCTCACCGCGACGGGTGTCGAGGCCCATGCCGGGCTCGATCCGGACAAGGGCGCCAGCGCCGTCCACGCCCTGGCCGGTGTCATCGGGGACCTGGTCGCCGCCGCCGACCCGGAGCGCGGGACAACCGTCAACGTCGGCCGTATCAGCGGCGGTACGGCCCGCAACGTCATCGCGGGTGAGGCGACGTGCCTGGTGGACGTCCGCGTCAGTACGCGGGAGGAGATCGAGCGGATCGACGGCGTCCTGGCGGGTCTGGCCGCCGGGGACCCCAGGGTCACCCTCGCCGTGACCGGCGGCTGGAGCCGTCCCCCGATGCGGCCCGGCCCCGCCGACCGGCGTCTCTTCGCGCTGGCCGACGCCGTCGCGACCCAGCTCCGGGAGCCCCTGGCGGAACTCTTCGTCGGCGGCGGCAGCGACGCCAACTTCATCGCCGCGCTGGGCCGTCCGGTCCTGTGCGGCTTGGGCGCGACCGGCGACGGGGCGCACGCGCGGCACGAGCACGTCATCGTCGCGGACCTTCCCGACCGCGTCGCCCTGACCGCCGGGACGCTACTGGGCCTCGCCGCCAAGGCGCTGTCCGACGGCTGACCCGTCGGCGGGCTCGTCCCCGGCCACGAAGCTCTGGCCGTTGGCCGGGACCCCGATGCCGCGCCAGGTGAAGGGGACACCTCGCGCGGTGTCCAGGTCGGGGCCGTCCATCAGCTGGAAGTGGACATGCGCCTCGGTGGAGTTGCCGGTGTTGCCGCAGTCGGCTATCCGCTGCCCCGCGCGCACGGTGTCGCCGACGGCGACCGTCACCGACCCCTGCTTGAGGTGCGCGTACATGGCGTACGTGCCGTCGCCGAGGTCCAGGATCACGTGATTGCCGACGATCCACGAGGCACCTGCCGCCTCTCGCGCCGCGCCCTCGATCACCATCATCCAGGCGAGCGCCGGCCACGAGGTGCGGGTCAGATGGTCGCGGCGCCGGTCCAGGACATGGACGACCGTCGCGTCGGCCACGGCCAGCACGGGCGCGCCGAACGCCGGGTAGCGGCTGTTCCCGCGCGCGAGCGGCCACAGCACCGCGAACGGTGGACGGGTGTCGGGCTCGGGTGCGACCAGGATGTCGATGGCGTACGTCTGGCCGTAACCGTGAATGCCGTGGCTGGGCACCTTGTCCGCCGGGCTGTTGAGCGCGGTCCAGCGCCCGGACACCGGTGCCATGACCTCCACCGGGGCGCGGGGCGCCGCCTTCATGGCGGAGGAGGTGAGCCGCCCCAGGGCCACGAAGACGGCGACGGGCAGCACGGCCGGCGGGAAGAGCAGCAGCGGATGCGGATCCCAGCCGGCGATGATCATGCCCAGGACGAGTACGACGACGAGCAGCACGCAGCCGCGGGCCAGGATCATGGCCGACTTGCGGACGGACACAGGGGTCTCCTCGGTTATCCGTTGGATGTCAGTTCCTGGCGGCGGAGAGCATCACCAGCAGCGGTACGACACGGGCGGCCGGCACCTCGTAACGCCCCCGCCCCGTCGTCCGGAGCCAGCCCGCACCGGTGAGTTGGCGCAGATGGTGGTAGATCTGGCCGGTCGTTCCGATGTCGTCCAGCGCGGACAGCTCGGCGGCGGTACGCACGCCGCCGAGGATCTCGCGCAGCAGCCGGAGCCGTACGGGGTGCCCGAGCGCCGCGAAGCAGTCGGCAGTCGCCGGCCAGTCGGCGTCGAGCAGACCCTCGGTCAGCTCGGTGAACTGCCACCGGTAGGGCTGCCCGGTCGGCAGCCGTACCGAGCCCGTGTACATCACGCCGCCGTCGGCGTGCCCGGCCAGTTGCTCCTCCAGTTGCTGGAGCGGTCGCAGAGGGTCGTCCGCCGTCGGCCCCGGCCGCTCCCCACGCGACGGCCGGTGCGACGGCTCCGGTTCCCTGTCCTCCAGCGCCGCGAGCCGGCGTTCCAGCTCGGCGACGCGTTCCTCAAGTCCCATGCGGGGAATTTACGTAATTACGTAATCGAGTGCAAGTCCCGCGCGGAACGGGCACGACGAAGCCCCCGCCCGGTTCCGTGCGAACCCGGCGGGGGCTGGAGTCTGTCCGGCCCTGAGCCGATCCTCAGGTCAGCAGCGCCTCGATCGTCCCCTCGTGCGCCGCCCGCAGTTCGCTCAGCGGGATGCTGAACTCGCCCTGGACCTCGACCTCTTCGCCGTCCACCACACCGATCCGCGTCGCCGGCAGCCCGCGCGCCGCGCACATGTCGGTGAAGCGCAGCTCCTCGCTGCGCGGCACGGCCACGACCGCGCGCCCGGCCGACTCGCTGAACAGCGCGGTGAACGCGTCGAGCCCGTCCGGCACGACCAGCCGCGCGCCCTTCCCCCCGCGCAGGCACGACTCGGTGACGGCCTGGATCAGACCGCCGTCGCTCAGGTCGTGCGCCGCGTCGATCATCCCGTCGCGCGAGGCCGAGATCAGAATCTCGCCGAGCAGCTTCTCCCGGTCCAGGTCCACCTTCGGCGGCAGTCCGCCCAGGTGGTCATGGATCACCTGGGACCAGGCCGACCCGCCGAACTCCTCGCGGGTGTCGCCCAGCAGATAGAGGAGCTGGCCGTCTTCCGCGAAGGCGATCGGCGTACGGCGGGTGACGTCGTCGATCACACCGAGCACGGCCACGACCGGCGTCGGGTGGATCGCCGTCTCGCCGGTCTGGTTGTAGAGCGACACGTTGCCGCCGGTGACCGGGGTGCCCAACTGGAGGCAGCCGTCGGCGAGTCCGCGCGTGGCCTCGGCGAACTGCCACATCACCGCCGGGTCCTCGGGCGAACCGAAGTTCAGGCAGTCCGAGATGGCCAGCGGCTTGGCGCCGGAGGCGGCGACGTTGCGGTACGCCTCCGCCAGCGCGAGCTGCGCGCCCGCGTACGGGTCGAGCTTGGCGAACCGGCCGTTGCCGTCCGTCGCCATCGCCACACCGAGATTGGTGTTCTCGTCGATCCGGACCATGCCCGCGTCCTCCGGCTGCGCGAGCACGGTGTTGCCCTGCACGAAGCGGTCGTACTGGTCGGTGATCCACGCCTTCGACGCCTGGTTCGGCGACGAGACGAGCCGCAGCACCTGCTCGCGCAGCTCGGCCGAACTCGCGGGCCGGGCAAGGCTGTTGGCGTCGTCGGCCTGGAGCGCGTCCTGCCAGTCGGGACGGGCGTACGGCCGGTGGTAGACCGGGCCGTCGTGCGCCACGGAGCGCGGCGGCACGTCCACGATCTGCTCGCCGTGCCAGAAGATCTCCAGCCGGGTGCCCTCGGTGACCTCACCGATGACGGTCGCGATGACGTCCCACTTCTCGCAGATCTCCATGAACCGGTCGACCTTGTCGGGCTCGACGACCGCGCACATGCGTTCCTGCGACTCGCTCATGAGGATTTCCTCGGGCGAGAGCGACGAGTCCCGCAGCGGTACGGTGTCCAACTCGACCCGCATACCGCCGGATCCGGCCGACGCCAGCTCGCTCGTCGCGCAGGACAGCCCGGCACCGCCGAGGTCCTGGATGCCGGCCACCAGCTTCTCCGCGAACAGCTCCAGGGTGCACTCGATGAGGAGCTTCTCCTGGAACGGGTCGCCCACCTGGACGGCCGGACGCTTGGCCGGTCCGGTGCTCTCGAAGGTCTCGGAGGCCAGCACCGAGACGCCGCCGATGCCGTCGCCGCCGGTCCTGGCGCCGTACAGGATCACCTTGTTGCCGGTTCCCGAGGCCTGCGCGAGGTGGATGTCCTCGTGCTTCATCACGCCGATACAGCCCGCGTTGACCAGCGGATTGCCCTGGTAGCAGGGGTCGAAGACGACCTCGCCGCCGATGTTCGGCAGGCCCAGGCAGTTGCCGTAACCGCCGATGCCCGCGACGACACCGGGCAGCACCCGCCGGGTGTCGGGGTGGTCGGCCGCGCCGAAGCGCAGCGGGTCCACGACGGCGACCGGGCGGGCGCCCATGGCGAGGATGTCGCGGACGATGCCGCCGACACCGGTGGCCGCGCCCTGGTAGGGCTCGATGTACGAGGGGTGGTTGTGCGACTCGACCTTGAAGGTGACCGCGTACCCCTGGCCGACGTCCACGACGCCCGCGTTCTCACCGATGCCGACCAGCATCGCGTCACTGGCCGGGGCCTTGTCACCGAACTGCTTGAGGTGGACCTTGCTGCTCTTGTACGAGCAGTGCTCGGACCACATGACGGAGTACATGGCCAGCTCGGCGCCGGTCGGCCGACGGTCCAGAATCTCCCGGATACGGGTGTACTCGTCCTCCTTGAGGCCGAGTTCCTTCCAGGGCTGGTCGACGTCGGGCGTCCCCGTCGCGTTCTTGACGGTGTCCAGGTTCTTGATCGTCATCAGGCGCTTACCAGCTTCTTCAGGATCGAGGTGAAGAACCCGAGCCCGTCGGTACGGCCCGTACCGATCAGCGGTTCCACGGCGTGCTCGGGGTGCGGCATCAGGCCGACGACGTTCCCCGCCGCGTTCGTGATGCCCGCGATGTCGCGGAGCGAGCCGTTCGGGTTGCCGTCCAGATAGCGGAAGGCGACCCGGCCCTCGGCCTCCAGCTCGTCCAGGACCGGCTCGGCGGCCACGTACCGGCCGTCGATGTTCTTCAGCGGTACGGAGATGGACTGGCCCGCCTCGTAGTCGGCGGTCCACGCGCTCGCAGCGTTCTCCACCCGCAGCTTCTGGTCACGGCAGATGAAGTGCAGATGGTTGTTGCGCAGCATCGCGCCCGGCAGCAGATGCGTTTCGGTCAGGATCTGGAAGCCGTTGCAGATCCCCAGGACCGGCATGCCGCCCTTCGCCTGCTCGATGATCGTCTCCATCACCGGGGAGAAACGGGAAATGGCGCCGGCGCGCAGATAGTCGCCGTAGCTGAATCCACCGGCCAGGACGACGGCGTCGACCTGCTTGATGTCCTTGTCGCGGTGCCAGAGAGAAACGGGCTCCGCTCCCGCGATCCTGACAGCGCGAAGAGAGTCGCGGTCGTCGAGTGTGCCGGGGAAAGTGACGACTCCGATACGAGTGGTCACGACTCCACCTTTACGACGAAGTCCTCGATGACGGTGTTGGCGAGGAACGTCTCGGCCATCTCATGGATGCGGGCGAGGGCGGCCTCGTCGACCGGACCCTCCACCTCCAGCTCGAAACGCTTTCCCTGGCGGACGTCCGCGATCCCGTCGAAACCCAGCCGGGGCAGTGCGCGTTGCACTGCTTGTCCTTGCGGGTCGAGGATCTCCGGCTTGAGCATGACGTCGACTACGACGCGTGCCACTGGCACTCCCGGTGGTGTGGTGCGGCTGTGTGCAGCTGTCTGCTGTGTGCCTGCTGTCTGCGGCTGTGGTTCTGACCGGGGAATCCCCCGACCCCCCGAGTGCCTTCAGCGTACCCGCACGCAAAATCTACGCGAGTAGATATCCCCACAGTGCGGGACTCTCCACCGATCTCCGTCGATATCACACCGCGAGACCACAGGAAAAAATCCAGGAAAAAACTCGCTCCTGCCATTGCCGACGGACACGCTGATGTAATTGGCTGGGCTTCACAATGCGGGGCGGTTCGCTGTACAAAGGATTAGAGCGACAAGTCGCATTGCCCCTAAACAGCCGGAAGACCGGTATCGCCGCACGTCAGCCATGTTTCGAAGCATGAGCCCGACGTGGCGGGTGCCGCATGAAAGGACCGATATCCGTGGCGCAGCGCGTAGTGGTCATGCTCTCCGACGACATCGACGGTGGAGAAGCGGCGGAAACGGTCAGGTTCGGCCTCGACGGGAAGTCGTACGAGATCGACCTCAATCCCGCCAATGCAAAGAAACTGCGCAAGGCCCTGGCCCCGTACCTGGAGGCGGGCCGGCGACAGACCCATGCCGGAAAGAACCGCAAGTCCTACCGGCACACGGCTCTCGCGCCCGACCCGGCCGCCGTGCGCGCGTGGGCACTCTCGCACCGGATGGAGGTGCCGGCCCGCGGCCGGATCCCCAAGCGGGTCTACGAGGCGTTCCGCGAGGCCAGTTGAGACAGCCGGCCGGCCGCCGGCACCCGGCCGGGCTCGCCGGGGAACGGAGTTGCACAGCACCCCTGGCCATCGGCTAGAGTCTGGAGCACGCCGAAGGGCAAGGCCGAAAAGCCGAACCTCACGCAGCGTGCGGGTGTAGTTCAGTAGTAGAACGCCCCCTTTCCAAGGGGGAGGCGCAGTGTGCGATTCCTGTCACCCGCTCTGCATCACATCGAAAGTTGTTCTCGATGGCCGATGCGTTGCGGACGTAGCTCAGTTGGTAGAGCGCAACCTTGCCAAGGTTGAGGTCGCCAGTTCGAACCTGGTCGTCCGCTCCATATTGAAGGCCCCGGTCCTGGTGACCGGGGCCTTCGTCGTATCCATGGTCCGGGCGTTCGTGGTCCGCGTCGGTGGTTCAGGGGCGCGATGACATTTGTCATGAGCAGTCATGACAGCGCGCACTGCTCCCGGACCTGATCCGGCGGAAGCCTTGTAGCCATGACACGAACCCTGGGACACCACAGCGCGAGTGCCACGGATGTGGAGGAGAACGTCATCGAGGTGGAGCGGCTTCGGCGTACCTATGCCGGAGGGTTCCAGGCGGTGAACGAGATCTCGTTCAGCGTCGGGGAAGGGGAACTGTTCGCCCTGCTCGGTACGAACGGCGCGGGCAAGACCTCGACCGTCGAGATGCTGGAGGGCCTTGCCCGCCCCAGCGGAGGCACGGTGCGGGTGCTGGGCCGCGACCCGTACACGGAGAGGGCGGAGGTACGGCCGCGGACCGGCGTGATGCTCCAGGAAGGCGGCTTTCCGAGCGATCTGACGGTCATGGAGACCGTACGGATGTGGGCGGGCTGCACGAGCGGGGCGCGGCCCGCCGGAGAGGCGCTGGAGCTGGTGGGGATGAACAAGCGCGCCGGTGTACGGGTCAAGCAGCTGTCCGGCGGCGAGAAGCGGCGCCTGGATCTGGCGCTCGCGCTGCTCGGGCGGCCGGAGGTGCTGTTCCTCGACGAGCCGACGACCGGCCTGGACGCCGAGGGGCGGCGTGACACCTGGGAGCTGGTGCGCGGGCTGCGCGACGGCGGCACGACCGTCCTGCTGACCACGCACTATCTGGAGGAGGCCGAAGGCCTCGCGGACCGGCTGGCGATCATGCACGGAGGACGGATCGTGGTGTCGGGAACACCGTCGGAGGTGACGGCGACCAGGCCGGCCCGGATCCGGTTCAGGCTGCCGGCGGGCGTGGAGCCGGGGCAGCTGCCCCTCACGCTGAAGGCCGCGGCGCACGGCCGGCGGATCGAGATCCGCACCCAGCAGCTCCAGCGGGATCTCGCCGAACTGCTGCGCTGGGCCGAGGAGTTCGGCGTACATCTGGACAAGCTCGACGCCCGCGCGGCCTCGCTCGAAGAGGCGTTCCTGGACATCGCGGCGCAGCGCACGGAGACCGGGATCCCCGGCACGGGCTACAACACGGGAGAGGCGGACGCGGCATGAGCACGGCCATCGCACAGAGCCGGGGGACGGCCGCCGAGGCCGGAACGACGACCAGGTCGGGACGGCTGGGCGCGCTCGCGCGGGCCGAGCTGACCCTGCTCGTACGCAACAAGACGATGCTCATGACGGCCCTGCTGATGCCCGTCCTGCTGATCGCATCGACCAAGGCCTCGCTGAAGAACGTCGATCTGGACGGCACCGGGCTGAGCATGACGGAGGTCGCGCTGACGGGCGGCATCGGGATGGTGCTGCTCCTGGTGGTGTACATGAACCTCACCTCCGCGTACACGGCCCGGCGTGAGGAACTGGTACTCAAGCGGCTCCGTACGGGCGAGGTGTCCGACCCGGAGATCCTGGCCGGGACCGCGCTGCCCGCCGCGTCGCTGGCGCTCGCGCAGATTGTCGTGCTGGTCGGCGCGGGGGCCGTGTTCCTGGACATCAGCGCTCCGCAGCGGCCCGAGCTGCTGGTGCTGGGTGTGGCGGGCGGCATCGGGCTCATGGCGGCGCTGGCCGCGGCGTCGGCGGGGTTCACCCGTACCGTGGAGAGCGCACAGGTCAGCATCCTGCCGATGCTTCTGATCTCCTCGCTGGGTTCGGGCCTGTTCGTGCCGCTGGAGTCGCTGCCCGACAAGATCGCCTCGCTCTGCGAGCTGCTGCCGATGACCGGGATCGTGACCCTGGTGCGGGCCGGCTGGCTGGGCGGCGCCGAGGGCGGCGATCTGGTCGTCGCGGGACTCAATGCCCTGGCCTGGACCGTGCTGGCGGTGTTTGCTGTGAAGCTGTGGTTCCGCTGGGAGCCGCGGCGCTGACCACGGCGCGCGGGTGCGATTCGCGGTGAGGACGGGCTCGGAGACGGGCGAGAGCGCGGGAGGGACGGCACATGGCGAGGGCGCGGCGGAAGACGGGCGCGTGGGCCGGGAAGAGCAATCCGGCCAAGGTCGAGATCTACACCCGCTGGTCCTTCCACTCCTTCGCGGTGATCGAGGTGGGGGTCATCGGGCTGGTGGCCTCCGCACGTACCGACTCCCCGGTCAGTGGCTGGTTTCTGCTGCTGATCTGCGCGCACGCGATCGTGAGCGCGGCCAACAGCTCGTACGCCCTGTCCTGGGCGCTCGGCAGGCAGGCCCGGCCGGTCCGGCTCATGGTCGCGACGGCCGTGCTCAGCGCCGTCGGAAGTGCGGCCGCCATCAGTGTGTACCCGGCGGATCCGAAGAACCTGGCCGACGCCTCGTCGATCTCCTCCCTGCTGGTCACCTTCGCGGGCTTCGGCATCGGGTCGCTGGTCGTCGGTGTCCGCCGGGTGCGGAACATGCTGCTGACCGTGCTGGCCGCCGTGGTCTTCACCGGTCTGACCGGTCTGGTGTTCCGGCTGCCGTTCGGCGCCTTCCTGGGCTGTCTGATCGGGGTGCTGATCGGGGGGCTGACCCTGGCCTTCACCAGCGGCTTCTCGGTCTGGCTGGTCAGGTCCGTGTGGGACCTGGACAGCGCCCGTGAACTCCAGTCCCGACTCGCCGTCGCCGAGGAGCGGCTGCGCTTCGGCCGGGACATGCACGACGTGATGGGCCGCAATCTGGCGGTGATCGCGCTCAAGAGCGAACTCGCCGTGCAGCTGGCGCGGCGCGGGGGCACGGAGCAGGCGGCCGAGCAGATGGCCGAGGTGCAGCGGATCGCTCAGGAGTCGCAGCGGGAGGTGCGGGCTGTCGTACGGGGGTACCGAGAGGTGGACCTGCACACCGAACTGGAAGGCGCGCGGGGCGTGTTGAAGGCTGCGGGGATCGGGTTCCGGCTGGATGTGGACACCGACGTGGCGGGGGCCGGTAGCGGGGATGCCGGTTTCGGCGGGCTGACTCCCGACGTCCAGTCCGCCCTCGGGTGGGTGATGCGGGAGGCCGCCACGAATGTCCTGCGGCACGGGGACGCGCGGGTCTGCATGGTACGGCTGACGGTACGGGAAGGGTGCGAGGCGGTGCTGGTCGTGGAGAACGACGGGCTGCCCGAACAGGGCGTCCTGGTCCGGGCGGGCGCGGGCGGTACGCCCAGGACGGCGGGGGCCGGGCTCGCCGGACTGCGGGAGCGGCTGGCCACGCTGGGCGGCACGCTCGACGCGGGCCCGGTGGCGGGTGAGCGGTTCCGGCTTACGGCGCGGGTGCCGCTGCCTGCGGCGGCCGAGGCGGCCGAGGCGGTCGGGGTGCCCGAGGTGCCGGTACAGGTCGCGTCCCCCGAAGCGGTGGCGCAGGGGAGCGTGTCCGGCGAGGTGAGCGCGTGAGCGCCGTGGGGCCCGGGCGGCCCGGAGATCCCGCGCGGGAGCCGGTACGTGTCCTCCTCGCCGACGACGAGCATCTGATCCGGGGCGCGCTCGCCGCGCTGCTCGCGCTGGAGGACGATCTGACGGTCGTCGCCGAGGCCGGCTCCGGGCCGGAGGCGCTGGCGATGGCGCTGGCGCACCGCCCGGACGTCGCCGTGCTCGATCTCCAGATGCCGGGCGCCGACGGTGTGAAGGTCGCCACATCCATCCGCAGCGAACTGCCCGGCTGCCGCACGATGATCGTCACCAGCCACGGCCGGCCGGGCCATCTCAAGCGGGCCCTGGCGGCGGGAGTGCGGGGCTTCGTACCGAAGACCGTCAGCGCCCGGCAGCTCGCCGAGATCATCCGTACCGTGCACGCCGGAAACCGGCACGTGGACCCGGAGTTGGCCGCCGACGCGATCTCTGCCGGGGACTCGCCGCTGACCGCGCGCGAGGCCGAGGTGCTGGAGCTGGCCGCCGACGGGGCGCCGATCGCCGACATCGCGGCGTGGGCCTCGCTGTCGCAGGGCACCGTGCGGAATTACCTGTCGTCGGCCGCGTCCAAACTGGGGGCGGAGAACCGGCATACGGCGGTACGTCTCGCCCGCGAGCGAGGTTGGGTATAGTGGGCTGCGCGCACGGCGCACGCGGACGTAGCTCAGTTGGTAGAGCGCAACCTTGCCAAGGTTGAGGTCGCCAGTTCGAACCTGGTCGTCCGCTCAGCACAGGAACCCCCGGCCGGATCACCGGCCGGGGGTTCCTGCGTGTGTTCCGGGGGCTACCAGCGGGTGCCGGTGAGGAGTTCGTACGCCTCCAGATACTTGGCGCGCGTCGCGTCCACGACCTCGTCCGGCAGCTCCGGCGGCGGCTGCTCGCTCGCGCGGTCCCAGCCGGACGCGGACGAGGTCAGCCAGTCGCGTACGTACTGCTTGTCGTACGACGGCTGGGCGTGGCCCGGCTCCCAGGTCGCGGCCGGCCAGAAGCGCGAGGAGTCCGGGGTCAGCACCTCGTCGGCGAGCACCAGCCGGTCGTCGGCGTCGAAGCCGAACTCGAACTTCGTGTCGGCGAGGATGATGCCGCGGTCGCGGGCGATGTCACGGGCCCGGCCGTAGACGTCGAGGGTCGTACGGCGCAGCAGCGCGGCGGTCTCGGCGCCGACCTGGCGGGCGACCTCCTCGTACGACACGTTCTCGTCGTGGTCGCCGACCGCGGCCTTCGTGGCGGGCGTGAAGATCGGCCCCGGCAGCTCGGAGCCGTCCACCAGGCCCTCGGGGAGCGCGAGCCCGCAGACAGTGCGGCTCTGCTCGTACTCGGCGAGGCCGGAGCCGGTGAGATAGCCACGGGCGACGCACTCCACCGGGGCCATCCGCAGGGACTGGCAGACGAGTGTGCGGCCGGCCCAGTCGGCGGGGGCGCCGTCGGGGAGGTCGGCGGAGATGACGTGGTTGGGCGCGAGATCGGTGAGCTTGTCGAACCACCAGAGCGAGAGCTGCGTCAACACCCGTCCCTTGTCGGGGATTTCGGTGGGCAGGACCCAGTCGTAGGCGGAGATGCGGTCGCTGGCGACCATCACGAGATCGCCCGCCTCGTTCCGGTACAGGTCGCGCACCTTGCCGGTGTGCAGATGCACCAGGCCCGGCACCTGAAGCGGCTCGGGCTTTTCTACGAATCCGGACACGGTTCCTCGTTCCTCGCCGTGGGAGTTTCCGATTCCGATTCTCCCGTATGTGTCGGATCGGACCCGCGTGGGGTGGGTCGGGGGCCGTTCCGCCGGGGCGCTGGGCCGTGTCTGACAAATCCCGCCTGGCGCGCCAAGGGCGGACGGCGCTCTTTGTCAGACACGGCTGCCTAGTCGCGCTTGCAGATGCGGTCGAGGAGATTGGCCGTCGCGCGCTGGACGCGCGGGTCGACATGGCCGGGTCTGTCCAGCGCGGGCGACCACGCGAAGGTCCCCGAGGCGAAGACGAGGGCGCCGGAGGGGGCCCGGTAGAGCGAAGTCTCCTGGTGACGAAGGGTGTTGTCGCCGTCCTGGTAAGGCGAGTGGGCCAGCAGCATCCGCTCGTCGTGCTCGGGCAGCGCCGTACGCGGGAAGTAGCGGTCGGCCTCGCCGGCGACCAGGCCGGGGATCTTGTCGCCCTCGGAGGCACCGGTGGCGTCCCAGAACCAGTGCTCCGCGTTCCGTACGACCATCGGGGCCGGCTCGGGGACCCGGCCCGCGTACTGGATGCCGAGCAGTTGCTGCTCCGGTCTGTCGACCTCCCGCCAGAGGGCCGGGCGGCCGGGGCCGTGGCGCTTGCGGCAGGTGAGGAGGCGGTCGGGGACACCGGAGGGGGACGGGCCAAGCTCGACCTGCCAGTACATGGTGTTGGCGGAGAGGAAGACGAGGGAGGTGCCGTGCTCGCGGGCCCGCTCGACGGTGCGGCGCATGGGGAGCGACCAGTACTCGTCGTGGCCGGGGAAGACCAGCCCCCGGTAGCGGGTCGGGTCGATCAGGCCGGCGTGCAGGTCGCGGGCGTCCGCGTAGGCGATGTCGTAGCCGTAGCGCTCGGCCCAGCGGATGAAGTCGTAGGCGTGGCCGACGTGGATGGGCAGGCCGGCGCCCGCGTACGGGCGGTCGAAGGAGACAGTGATCGCCGCGTCCTCCTCGCCGAGGAGCCGGCCCTGCCCGTCCCAGGCGTGGTAGAGGCTGGCGCCGAGATGACCGTCCTCCGGGTAGAGGTTGTAGGCCTGCCAGGTGATGTCGGGGAGCAGGAGCAGCAGGTCGGCGGGGTGGCTGTCGCGGACCGTGAAGGGGATGTGGGAGCGGTAGCCGTCGGTGGTGGTGAGCACGGCCACGTACGCGCCGAGTGACCAGTACGACGGGATCTGCAGGCGCCAGGAGAGCCACCAGTGGTGGCAGGAGACGGTGCGCTCGGCGGCGAGCGGGGCGGGCTGCACGATGCCGGAGAGACGGGGGCTGGTGGTGATCTTGCGGGCGCCCTCGCCGCCGTAGTGCCCGATCCGGTAGATGTCCACGGAGAACGGCTGGGGCGGATCGACGGTGATGTGGAAGTCGATCGACTCGCCGGGCTCGGCGGCGCCGACGGACGCGAAGCCCTTGATCTGGCAGTGGACGTCGTCGGCGGTGTGGGGGCCGCCGCGGTCGCGGCCGAGCGTCGGGTCCGCGTACCAGGGGACGAGATGGCCCGTGTCGTCGAAGTAGTTCTCGCTGCCGCGCAGCCAGGGCACCGGTCCCTGGCCGAAGGGATCGGAGACGGCGTGGGCGAGCGCGCCCGACTCCCACCGTCGGATGTGATCGGCGCACATTGGCGCGCCCCTCCCTGGAAACCCCGTGCAGGTGTTGGTGGTTGATCGACTGCCGGTGGGCGGACCGCTGTTGGGGCAGACCGTGTCAGCGTCGGCCTCCAGCACATCACATAACGCACGCACTCCGTCACCGTTCGTCGCGAAAGGAAGCGTGAGGAATTGAAGGGAAGCAGCCGGAAGCAGCCAGAAGCAGACGTAACCTGCCGGAACACCCGGCTCCGGATGAGAGGTTGGGCGGGGTGGGCGGCGGGGCTGTGGCAGGTCCCGGCGGGTCGTGGCGGGTCCTGTCGCGGCCTGGACGGGGGTGGTCATCGATCCGTTCGCCGGCGCTCGCTCACACCCCTCGCCGGATCGGTGGTGACCGACCTCACACCAGAACCGACCTCACACCAGCCGGACCGGCTTCTCCGACCGTACCCCCGTGGACGCCAGCCACATCCGCAGCGGCTCCCCGTCGCCGTCCTCCACCAGGCTCAGCACTCCCCCCGCCAGGTCCGTGCGGCGCTTTCCGTCCATCAGGAGCGCCGGGCCGTCGAGCCAGTCGAGGCCCGGTGCCGCGCCCGCCGTGTCCACGGCGGCGCAGCAGACCATCGCGGTGACATGGTCGGCGAGCAGTTCGCGGCCCGTACGCGGCGGCACCAGCGGGAACAGCGGCAGCGGGTCCGTCCCGCGCAGGGCCACGCCGTCACCCGCGGTGTCCGCGGCCCGAGCGGCAGCCGGCGCGGGCGGTACGGCCTCGGCCTCCTCGCGCGCGACCTCGGCGCTGATCCCCGCGGCCAGGGCGTCGCCCGCCTCCTCACCCTGTCCGGCGAGATGGTCCATGACCCGGTCCAGCGTGGGTCCGGGGACGGCGTCGGTGGTGGGGTCGCCCGGCCGCGCGGAGCGCCGTATGCCCATGCCGTCCAGGACGCGGTGCAGCCTGGCCGCTTCCGTACGCCACTTACGGTCGACGACCTCTTCCGGATACTGCTGCCAGTCGACCGGGGACCAGTCCGGGCCGGGTGTGGCCGGGCCGCCGTGGAAGAGGCGCGCGGCCAGCAGGGACGCGGCCTCGTCGATCGCGCCGGGCTCTTCGAGCAGGTCGCAGGCGGGGCGCTCGCCGAGGCGGGAGGTGAAGCCGTCGGCCAGCCGGTCGCGCCGCGACAGCTCGGTCAGCGCCGATACGACTCCGACGTCGAGCCGGGACGGCCAGCGGCCCATCCGCCAGGCGGGCAGGGCGACACGGGTCAGCAGCCGGTCCCAGCCCGCGTAGGCGAGGCCGACCTGCTCCTGGGCGACGATCCGCAGGCCGTAGTCCACACCCTGTGCGCGCTCGGACGCGGCAGATGCGACACCGCGCTCCATCAGGGCGGCGTGCTCGCCGCAGGCACGCAGCATCAGGCGGGCGACCCGGCTGACGAAGCCCAGTGCGACCCGGCGTATCAGCCCCAGGTCCCGGCGGCCGGCGAGGGCCACCGCGGCGTCCAGGCCCCGCACGAAGCGGCGGGCGGCGGCTATGTCGGGCTGCGACGCCGGTCCCGTACCGGCCACGACCGGGGCCAGCACGGCGCGTAGCTCGGCGACGCGCATCCACCACAGGAAGGGGGAGCCGATCACAAGGACGGGAGCGGAGACGGGGGCGACTGTGGAGCGGCGGTCGGCCGCGAGCGGGCCGACGCGGGCGTGCGCGGGGTGCGTACGGTCCTCCAGCCAGCTGTCGCAGTCCGGCGTCAGAGCTATGGCGGAGGGCGCGGGCACACCCAGCCGGTCGGCCAGATCCCGCACCAGGCGATACAGATCGGGGGCGGACCGCTCGGCGATCTCCACGGTGGGGCTCAGGGCGGGTCTGGCCCTGGCGACGACAGCGGCGACGGCCGCCGCGCACACCAGCACGACCACGGCGACACCCGTCACCACCCAGCGCGCGATGTCCCAACTCCAGCCGCTGAGACGGCCCGTGGCACCGCCCACGAGCAGCACGACGGCCATCGCCGCGGGCAGCAGGGCGACGGCCGCCGCTCTGCCGCGCACGCGCAGCACAGCGAGAGCCCGTGACCTGGCGCCCTGTGCGCCGATCTCCTCACCGACCCCGGAAGCGGACACGTCCGGATCTCACCCCCTCTGCCAGCACTGCGGCGGTTTTGCTCACTCCCCCACTGTGGCACCCGCCACTGACATCGCAATGCCGGTGGGCCAAGTGCCCGAACGCTTGCGCCGCACCATAGTTGGGGCCTCGGCGGGGGTCATTCGGATGGGCTAACCGTCACTCGATGGAATGGCTTTGGTCAAAGGTGCTGACGTTTGGGGTGGGCTTCCGAAGCAGGGTCGGGGGCGGGGTCGGGGGCCAGGGGGGCCGGCCCCCTGGTTCAGGCTTCGGCGGCCTTGCGGGCGATGTCCGTACGGTGCTGCGAACCGTCGAGCCGGATCCGGTCCACGGCCGCGTACGCCCGCTCCCGTGCCTGCGCGAGATCCTTGCCGGTCGCCGTGACGGACAGCACACGGCCGCCGGCGCTGAGGACCGTGCTGCCGTCGTCGGCCAGCCGGGTCCCGGCGTGCAGGACGTACGCGTCGGGCGCATCCTCGGCGACGACGTCGGCCAGACCCTCGATCGGGTCGCCGGTACGCGGCGTACCGGGGTAGTTGTGCGAGGCCACGACGACCGTGACGGCCGCGTCGTCGCGCCACACCAGCGACGGCTGGTCGGCGAGCCGGCCCTCGGCGGCGGCCAGCAGGACACCGGCGAGCGGGGTCCTCAGCCGGGCCAGGACCACCTGGGTCTCGGGGTCGCCGAAACGGGCGTTGAACTCGATGACCCGCACACCGCCACTGGTGATCGCCAGCCCCGCGTACAGCAGCCCGGAGAACGGCGTGCCACGGCGGCGCAGCTCGTCGACGGTGGGCTGGAGGACCGTCTCCATGACCTCGTCGACCAGCTTGGGGTCGGCCCACGGGAGCGGGGAGTACGCGCCCATGCCACCGGTGTTGGGGCCCTCGTCGCCGTCGAGCGCCCGCTTGAAGTCCTGGGCGGGGCGCAGCGGGAGCACCGTACGGCCGTCGGTGATGGCGAAGAGGGAGACCTCGGGTCCGTCCAGGAACTCCTCGATGACGACGCGACCGCAGGCGAGCGCGTGCTCGCGGGCGGCGGCGATGTCGTCGGTCACGACGACGCCCTTGCCGGCGGCGAGACCGTCGTCCTTGACGACGAAGGGGGCGCCGAAGGCGTCGAGGGCCTTGTCGATCTCCTCGGGGGTGGTGCAGACGTAGCTACGCCCGGTGGGGACGCTCGCGGCGGCCATCACCGCCTTGGCGAAGGCCTTGGACCCCTCCAGCTGAGCGGCCTCGGCCGACGGGCCGAAGCAGGCGATGCCCGCGTCCCGTACGGCGTCGGCGACCCCGGCGACGAGCGGCGCCTCGGGCCCGACGACGACGAGCCGGGCCTCCAGCTGGGTGGCGAGCCGGGCGACAGCCGCACCGTCCATGGCGTCGACCGGGTGCAGCTCGGCGACTTCGGCGATACCGGCGTTGCCGGGCGCGCAGTGCAGAGCGGTGACGTCGGGATCGAGGGACAGAGAGCGGCACAGGGCGTGTTCGCGGGCACCGCCGCCGATGACAAGGACCTTCACGGGGGCAGCCTAGCGGGGACGGGGGGGTCGGCCGGTCCGGCGTCCGCGGGACGGGACCCCGCTAGGTCCTGTCCGGCGGACAGGACCTAGATGAGTAAGTCCGATGTGCTGGTCAGTGGTCGTAGGCGGTCAGTGACCGGGTGATCGGTGTTCTGGTGCGGCGGTTGTGCCAGATGGCTG
>NZ_JBITIB010000037.1:0-86787 GCF_044458565.1 Streptomyces sp. NPDC050433
TTGCTGGGTTCGCCGGGGCAGGGCAACTATGCGGCGGCCAATGGGTTCCTGGACGCTTATGCGCAGATGCGGCGGGCGCAGGGTGCGCCGATGGTCTCGGTGGCATGGGGTGCCTGGGCCGGCTCGGGACTCGCCGATACCGAGTTGGTCCAGTCTCGTCATCGTCGCGCCGGTGTCGGGGCGATGGATCCGGCGGTTGCGGTCACGGCTCTGGAACACGCCCTGGACGAAGGCTACTTGGCGGTCGCCGACGTGGACTGGGGCCGCGTACTGGAGTTGGGCGCCGGTGGTGGCGCGTGGCTGACGGATCTGCCTGACGCGCAGGCGAGCGTCGCGGACCGGGCCGACCAGGACTCTTCGTGGGTGAAGGGCCTGCGCGGTGCCTCGGCGGGCCGCAGGGCGTCGATGGCGCTGGCGATGGTACGCGAGCAGGCCGCAGTGGTGCTCGGTCATGCCGGTGCGGGGAGGGTCGCCGAGGGCGCTGCGTTCCGCTCGCTGGGGTTCGACTCGTTGACCGCGGTCGAGTTGCGTAATCGACTGGCGACGGTGACAGGTCTGTCGCTGCCGGCCGGGCTTGTGTTCGATCACCCGACTCCCGCCGCGCTTTCCGAACACCTCCTCGGCGAACTCGTCCAGGGTGAACCCGCGGAGGAACTGCCACTTCTCGCGCAGTTCGACACACTCCAGTCTCGGCTGGCCGCGCTGGATGCCGACAGCGAACTACGTACGACACTCGTCGCCAGGATTCGAGGACTCGCGGCCAGCCTGGAAAAACCGCATGGGAATGGAACGTCGGCGCTCGCCGAAAAGCTCAACATTGCCGACCGCGACGAAATTCTCGAATTCATCGAGAACGATCTCGGATTGTCATAAGCAGATCTCGCAGGTGTTCGTTCCACTCGGATTGGTGTTGTAGCTGCGATGACAAATGATGAAAAGCTCCTCGGATACCTCCGACGGCTCACGGTGGATCTGCATGAGACACGCGAACGTCTCCGCCAGGTCGAGGCAGGCGAACACGAACCCGTCGCGATCGTCGGGATCGGCTGTCGGTTCCCCGGGAACGTGCGGAACCCTGATGACTTCTGGCGGATGCTCGCTGCGGGCGAAGACGGCCTTGTCGCGTTCCCGGAGGACCGAGGTTGGGATGCCGAGTCCGATCAGGCTGGCCCCGGCTACGCCCGCATCGGCGGATTCGTTGCCGATGCGACCGAGTTCGATGCGGGGTTCTTTGGTATTTCGCCGCGTGAGGCGGTTGCGATGGATCCGCAGCAGCGTCTCGCGCTGGAGACGGCATGGGAGGCGCTGGAGCAGTCCGGGATCGCGCCCGACTCGTTGCGGGGCAGCGCGACCGGTGTGTATTTGGGGACCAATGGCCAGGACTACGCCGCGATAGCCGCCGATGGGCGGACCAGCGGCGAGGGGCATCTGCTGACCGGCAACGCGGTGAGCGTGATGTCCGGCCGCTTGTCCTACACGCTGGGCCTGGAAGGCCCTGCGGTGACCGTGGACACGGCATGTTCGGCTTCACTGGTGGCGGTGCATTTGGCTGCGCAGGCGTTGCGTTCTGGTGAGTGTTCGATGGCGCTTGCGGGTGGTGTGACGGTGTTGTCGACGCCTGGTGTGTTCGCGGAGTTTTCGCGTCAGGGTGGGTTGGCTGCTGATGGGCGTTGTAAGCCGTTCGCGGATGCTGCGGATGGGACGGGTTGGGGTGAGGGTGCCGGGGTTCTGGTTCTTGAGCGGTTGTCTGATGCGCGGAAGCGTGGGCATCGGGTGTTGGCGGTGTTGCGTGGGAGTGCGGTGAATCAGGATGGTGCGTCGAATGGTTTGACGGCGCCGAACGGACCGGCTCAGCAGCGGGTGATTCGAGCTGCGCTGACAAGCGCCAGGTTGTCCCCGGCCGAAATCGATGTGGTCGAAGCTCACGGCACCGGGACTCGGCTGGGTGACCCGATCGAGGCGGAGGCGCTGCTGGCGACCTATGGGCAGGATCGGCCGGCGGATCGGCCGCTGCGACTGGGGTCGGTGAAGTCGAACATCGGTCATACGCAGGCGGCTGCTGGTGTGGCCGGGATCATCAAGATGGTGCTCGCGATGCGGCACGGTGTTCTGCCGCGGACGTTGCATGTGGATGCGCCGTCGTCGCATGTGGACTGGTCGGCCGGTGCGGTGGAGTTGCTGACCGATCCTGTGCCGTGGGAGACGGATGGGCGTCCGCGCCGGGCGGGCGTTTCGTCGTTCGGTATCTCCGGAACGAACGCCCATTTGATCCTGGAGGAAGCCGAACCCGAGCTGGTGTCGGCGACGGAGCCGGATGAGGCTCCGGGTGGGATGGTGCCCTGGCTGCTGTCGGCCAAGTCGCCGCAGGCACTGCGCGAGCAAGCGGCGCGGCTGGCCAGTTGGGCGACTGAACAGCCGGAAATCAACCTCGGACTGACTGGGCGTTCGCTGGCTACGGACCGGTCGGTGTTTGAGCATCGGGCGGTGGTGTTGGGTCGGGGTCGGCAGGCTTTGGTGGAGGGTGTGCAGGGGTTGGCCGAGGGTCGGTCGGGTGTGGGTGTGGTGAGCGGGTCGGTGGGTTCTGGGCGGTTGGCGGTGGTGTTTTCGGGTCAGGGCAGTCAACGGTTGGGTATGGGTTCGGAGTTGTATGCGTCGTTCCCGGTGTTCGCTGAGGCGTTTGATGAGGTGTGTGGGGAGCTGGATCGGCATTTGCCGCGTCCGATCAAGGATGTGATCAACAACGACTCGGATCTGCTGAACGAGACCGTGTTCACGCAGGCTGGGTTGTTTGCGGTGCAGGTGGCGTTGTTCCGGTTGATTTCGTCGTGGGGTGTGGTGCCGGAGTGGGTGGCGGGGCATTCGATTGGTGAGTTGAGTGCTGCGCACATTGCGGGTGTGTGGGATCTGGCGGATGCGGCTGCGGTGGTTGTGGCTCGGGGTCGGTTGATGCAGGAGTTGCCGGCTGGTGGGGCGATGGTGGCGTTGTCGGCGGGTGAGGCTGAGGCGCTGGAGCTGATTGCTGGGCACCCGCTGGTTGGGCTCGCGGCGGTCAACGGTCCGGAGTCGACGGTGATTTCCGGTGCTGAGGACGTGGTGGACGAACTGGCGCAGCGATGGCGTGATCGAGGTGGCAAGGCCCGGCGGTTGAGGGTCAGTCATGCCTTCCATTCGCCGTTGATGGAGCCGATGCTGGCGCAGTTCGAGCAGGCGCTCAAGCAGGTCTCGTGGCGCGAGCCCGAGATCCCGGTGGCATCGGGTACCGCTGGTGCGGAGGTGACCGATCCTGCGTACTGGGTGCGGCATGTGCGGGACACGGTGCGTTTCCACGACATGGTGTTGAGCCTGCGGGAGCAGGGGGCGGGTCTGTTCTTGGAGGCGGGGCCGGCTGGGTCGTTGAGTGCGATGGCGGGTGTGGGGGGTGGTGTGTGGTTGCCGGCGTTGCGGGCCGATCGTGATGAGGCGGAGACGTTGGTGACGGCGGTGGCTGGGGTGCATGTCCATGGGGCCGGTGTGGACTGGACGGCGTTGTTGGGTGCTCGGGGTTCGGGTGGGGTGTCGTTGCCGACGTATGCCTTCCAGCGTGAGCGGTTCTGGCCTGCGGTGGTCTCTCGGGTGGGTGATGTGCGGGCGTTGGGGCTGGGTGAGTCGGGTCATGGGTTGCTGGGTGCGGTGGTGGCTTTGGCCGGCGGAGACGCGGTGGTGTTGACCGGGCGGTTGTCGCTGTCCGCGTATCCGTGGCTGGCTGATCATGCGGTGCTGGGTTCGGTGTTGTTGCCGGGGACGGCGTTTGTGGATCTGGCGGTGCATGCGGGTGATCGTGTCGGGTGTCCGGTGGTGGAGGAACTGACGTTGCAGGCTCCGCTGTTGTTGCCTGAGCGGGGTGGGGTGCAGGTTCAGGTTCGCGTCGCTGAGCCCGACGAGCAGGGGCGCAGGGCGGTCGGGATCTTCTCCCGTACCGACGATGACGACGAGTGGGCTCAGCATGCCGATGGTGTGCTGAGCCCACAGGACATCCCGGCTCCGGTGTGGACCGGCACCTGGCCCCCGCCCGACGCGCAGCAGATGTCCGTGGACGGTGAGTATCAGCGCCTGGCCGAGGAGGGTTATGGCTACGGGCCGGTGTTCCAGGGTGTTCGAGCAGTCTGGCAAGCAGACACCGAAGTCTTCGCGGAAGTCGTGTTGCCCGAGGAGATTGAGGTCGACGGTTTCGGCGTGCACCCGGCGCTGCTGGATGCTGCCCTGCACCCGATCGGTCTGACCGCTCTCGCTCATGAACCCGGTGGGGGCGAGGTCAGGATGCCCTTCGCCTGGAGTGGCGCGCGTTTGCACGCCACGGGCGCGACGATGCTGCGTGTGCGATTGTCCCGGCGCGAGGACGGCGGGGTCGCGGTCGCGGTGTTCGATCCGGCTGGGCAACCGGTGTTCAGTGCCGACTCGTTGATGCTGCGGCCGGTGACCATCGACCGGGCTTTCGCCGGGGCCCGGGACACGGATCGGTCGTTGTTCGGAGTGGACTGGCTGCCGCTGGCCGACTCCCCAGCCACGTCGGTGGAGTGGGCCTGGCACGGCGAGGTCGCAGGAGAGTTGCCCGCGGTGGTGGCGGCCCGAGTCGGTACCGGCGCCGGTCTGGAGGCGGTCCTCGAGGTGACGGCCACGGTGCTGGGCTGGTTGCAGACCTGGCTGGCCGACCCGGCTACTGAGGGTTCCCGGTTGCTGCTGCTCACCCAGGGTGCCACCGACGGGAGCGACGTGGCCGCCGCTGCGGTGACCGGGCTGGTGCGTTCGGCTCAGTCGGAGCACCCTGGCCGCTTCATCCTCCTCGACACCGATCTCGACACTGACCTCCACACCGATCTCGAAGGTCTCCTGCCTGCGGTGGTGGCCAGTGGGGAACCTGAACTCGCCCTACGTGCCGGAGAGTTGGTGGTGCGGCGTCTGGTGCGGGCCGCAGGTGGCAGGCAGGCCGTGGTGGCACCGGATCGGCTGGCCGAGGGCACGGTGGTGATCACCGGGGGGACGGGTGGTTTGGGTGCGTTGTTGGCCCGGCATCTGGTGGCCTCTTACGAGGTTGGGCATCTGGTGCTGTTGTCGCGGCGGGGCATGGATGCTCCTGGGGCGGTTGAGCTGGCGGCTGAGTTGGGCTCGCGGGTGTCGATCGTGGCGTGTGATGTGTCTGATCGTGGTGCGGTGGCGGCGGTGCTCGACAACGTGCCTGCCGAGCATCCGTTGGTGGGTGTGGTGCATGCGGCTGGTGTGTTGGACGACGCGGTGGTGGAGTCGTTGACGCCGGATCGGCTGGCTGCGGTGTTGCGGGCAAAAGTCGACGCGGCGTGGCATTTGCATGAGCTGACCGCGGATCTGGATCTGGATCTGTTCGTGGTGTACTCCTCGGCTGCGGCGACGTTGGGTTCGGCGGGTCAGGGGAGTTACGCGGCGGCGAACGCCGCGTTGGACGCTCTGGTGCAGCAGCGGGTATCCGCTGGGCTGGTCGGGCAGTCGTTGGCGTGGGGGTTGTGGGAGAAAAGCTCGGGGATGACCGGGGCGTTGGACGAGGTCGATATGGCACGGCTGAGCCGCGCCGGGGTTCGGGCCCTGTCCGACGCGCAAGGACTGGAACTGTTCGACACTGCGGTGTGCCTGGACCGGCCGCTGGTGGTGGCGGCCCGGCTGGACCTGGCGGGGATGCGCGCCGCCGGGACTGCGGGACCGCTGCTGCGGGCATTGACCGGTGGTTCGGGGCGGCGTGCTGCGGCTACCGCCTCGGTTGGTGGTGGTGAGTTGGCCTGCCGGTTGGCGGCCCTGCCGGTGGGTGAACGTCAGTCGGTGGTACTGGAGTTGGTGCGTGAGCAGGTGGCCACTGTTCTGGGCCACACCGCTGGCGAAAGCGTTGATGCTGATGCGGCGTTCCGTGATCTGGGCTTTGATTCGCTGACGGCGGTGGAGTTGCGTAATCGGCTCGGGGCCGTAACGGATCTCCGGTTGCCGGCGACGTTGGTCTTCGATTATCCGACGGCGTCTGTGCTGGCTGAGTTTGTGGTGGCGGAGCTTTTCGGGACTGGTACCGGTGCTTCGGATGTGGTGGCGCCCGTGGTGACCGGTGCGTTGGATGAGCCGATTGCGATTGTGGGGATGGGGTGTCGTTTTCCGGGTGGGGTGGATTCGCCGGAGGCGTTGTGGGAGTTGCTGGCGGCTGGTGGTGAGGGGGTGGCGGAGTTTCCGTCTGATCGGGGTTGGGATGTGGAGGGTCTTTATGACCCGGATCGGCTTCGTGCTGGTACGAGTTACACCAAGCACGGTGGGTTCTTGTTGGGGGCGGCGGAGTTCGACGCGGGCTTCTTTGGTATTTCGCCGCGTGAGGCGGTTGGGATGGATCCGCAGCAGCGGATCGTTCTGGAGACGGCGTGGGAAGCGCTTGAGCGGGCGGGGATTGTGCCGGATTCCCTGCGTGGCTCGGATACCGGTGTGTACGTCGGCTTGATGTACCACGACTACATGGCTCAGACGGCTTTGAACCCGGCCGACAGTGACGGGTTCAGCGGTACCGGTAATTCGGGGAGTGTGGCTTCCGGTCGGATCGCTTACACGTTGGGCTTGGAAGGTCCGGCTGTCACGGTGGACACGGCGTGTTCGTCGTCGTTGGTGACGGTGCATCTGGCGGCCCAGGCGCTGCGGTCCGGTGAGTGCTCGATGGCGCTTGCCGGTGGTGTCACGGTGATGGCGACCCCAGGGGTGTTCACGGAGTTTTCGCGGCAGGGCGGTTTGGCAGCTGACGGCCGGTGCAAACCCTTCGCCGACGCAGCAGACGGAACCAGCTGGGGTGAGGGTGCCGGGGTTCTGGTTCTTGAGCGGTTGTCTGATGCGCGTCGGCGTGGGCATCGGGTGTTGGCGGTGTTGCGTGGGAGTGCGGTGAATCAGGATGGCGCGTCGAACGGTCTGACGGCGCCGAATGGTCCTTCGCAGCAGCGGGTGATCCGGGCGGCGTTGGCCAGTGCGCGGCTCGCTGCCTCCGAGGTGGACGTCGTCGAGGCTCACGGCACGGGGACGACGCTCGGTGATCCGATCGAGGCGCAGGCGTTGCTGGCTACTTATGGCCAGGGGCGGCCGGAGGGTCGGCCGTTGTGGCTGGGGTCGGTGAAGTCCAACCTCGGTCATACCCAGGCTGCTGCTGGTGTGGCGGGGATCATGAAGATGATTCTGTCGATGCAGCACGGTGTCCTGCCGCGGACGTTGCATGTGGATGCGCCGTCGTCGCATGTGGACTGGTCGGCGGGTGCGGTGGAGTTGCTGACCGAGGCGGTGCCTTGGGAGGTCAATGGTCATCCCCGTCGCGCGGGTGTGTCGTCGTTCGGTATCTCGGGCACGAACGCGCATCTGATTCTCGAAGAACCTGAATCGGTAGCGGACGTGGAGCCGGAAGAGGCTACCGGTGGGGCGGTGCCCTGGTTGCTGTCGGCCAAGTCGTCGCAGGCCCTTCAGGAGCAGGCCGCCCGGCTCGGCCGGTGGGTCGCTGACCAGCCGAGGGTTGATCCGGTGCTGGTGGGGCGTTCATTGGCCACGACGCGTTCGGCCTTCGACCATCGTGCGGTGGTGGTGGCGGAGGACGTACGCGGGTTTGTGACTGCGTTGCGGGATTTGGAGACTTCCACGGCGGTGGTTCGTGGTACGGCGGGGCCGGCTGCGTCGGGGCCGGTGTTTGTGTTTCCGGGTCAGGGTGCGCAGTGGGTGGGGATGGGTCTGGAGTTGTGGGATTCGGAGCCGGTGTTTGCGGAGTGGATGGAGCGGTGTGGGGCGGCGTTGGGGCCGTTGGTGGACTGGTCGTTGCGTGATGCTTTGGGTGATGTGGGGTTGCTGGGGCGGGTTGATGTGGTGCAGCCGGTGTCGTGGGCGGTGATGGTGTCCCTCGCCGGGCTGTGGCGCTCGGCCGGTGTGTCGCCTGCCGTTGTGGTGGGTCATTCGCAGGGGGAGATCGCCGCTGCGACGGTGGCTGGTGGTCTGTCGCTGGAGGACGGCGCTCGGGTGGTGGTGTTGCGGAGTCGGGCGATTGTGGGGTTGGCGGGCTCTGGGGGGATGGTGTCGGTTCCTGCTGCGCTCGCGCAGGTTGAGGAGTGGATTGGCCCGTGGGCCGGTGGTCTCTCCGTGGCTGCGGTGAACGGTCCGGGGCAGGTGGTGGTCTCGGGCTCTGTGGCGGCGTGTGACGAGTTCGTCGCCCGGCATTCCGGTGAGGGTGTGCGGCGGATCGCTGTCGACTACGCGTCGCATTCGGCTCAGGTGGAGGCGGTCGAGGAGCAGTTGGCTGCTGATCTGGCCGGCCTCACCCCGGCGAGCGGGGGCATACCGCTCCATTCCACGGTGGACGCGGAGGTTGTCGATACGGCCGGGCTTGACGGCCGCTACTGGTATCGGAACCTTCGTGAGCGGGTGCGTTTCGCCGAGGTGATCGAAACGCTCGTGCACGCCGGGCACCGCACCTTTGTCGAGGTCAGTGCGCATCCGGTACTGGCGATGGCCGTTGAGCAGGCCAGTGAGGGTCTGACGGTGACGGGCACGCTGCGTCGTGATGACGGTGGCCGGGGTCGGTGGTTGCGGTCCCTGGCAGGTGTTCACGTCGCCGGCGGGAACGTCGACTGGACCACACAGCTCGGTGACGCGGGCCGCGTCATGGACCTGCCGACGTACGCCTTCCAGCGGGAGCGGTATTGGCCCTCGGCGGCAGGCGCGAGGTCAGGTGATGTGCGGGCGCTTGGGCAGGGTGAGTCGGGTCATCCGTTGCTTGGCGCCGTCGTGACGCTGGCCGGTGGGGATGGGGTGGTTCTGACTGGGCGGTTGTCTCTGTCCGCGTATCCGTGGCTGGCTGATCACGCGGTTCTTGGCTCCGTGCTGCTGCCCGGTACGGCCATGGTGGATCTGGCCGTGCACGCCGGTGACCGTGTCGGTTGCCCGGTGGTGGACGAACTGACGTTGCAGGCCCCGCTGTTGTTGCCCGAGCAGGGTGGCGTGCAGGTTCAGGTGCGGGTCGCCGAGCCCGATGATCATGGTCATCGAGGCGTCGGGGTCTTCTCCCGCGCTGATGATGAGGATGAGTGGGTTCAGCATGCCGATGGGGTGCTGGGCGTGCAGGCCGGCCAAGTGCCGGTGTGGGCCGGAGTCTGGCCTCCGGCGGGTGTACGTGTGGTGCCGGTGGACGGCGTGTATGAGCGCATGGCCGAGAACGGTTACGGCTACGGGCCGGTCTTCCAGGGTGTCCGCGCGGTCTGGCAGACGGACACAGAAGTGTTCGCCGAGGTGGCTCTGCCCGAGCGGACCAATGTGGACGGGTTCGGGATACACCCGGCGTTGCTTGACGCTGCCTTGCACCCCATCGGGTTGACGGCCTCGCACCAGGCTGGTGATGGGGTGACCCTGCCGTTCGCGTGGAGTGGTGTGCAGTTGCACGCGACGGGTGCGTCGGTGTTGCGTGTCCGGTTGTCGCATCGTGAGGACGGCGGCGTCGCGGTTACGGCTTTCGATCCGGCAGGGCAGCCGGTGTTCAGTGCCGACTCGCTGATGCTGCGACCGGTCACCACCGACCCGGCCGCGTCAGCGGCGGGGGAGACGGCACGGTCGCTGTTCGGAGTGGACTGGGAACCGCTCGCCGAGCCGGAGAGCAGCACCACCGAAGCGGTCGACTGGACCTGGCACGGCCAGGTCGGGAGTGAGGTACCCGCCCTGGTGGTGGCTCAGGTCCCAACCGGGACCGGCGAGGGTCCGGAGTCGGTCCACACGGTGACGGCCACGGTGCTGGACTGGCTGAAAACCTGGCTGGCCGACCCGGCAACCGAGGACTCCCAACTGCTGCTCCTCACCCGAGGCGCCACCGACGGCAGCGACCTTGCCGCCGCCGCGGTGACCGGCCTCGTGCGTTCCGCGCAGTCGGAGAATCCCGGTCGCTTCATCCTCCTCGACCTCGAAGCGGACACCAGCCTCGACGCCGTACTGCCCGCGGTGGTGGGCAGTGGTGAGCCGGAACTGGCGCTCCGTGCCGGTGTGTTGCAGGTGCGGCGTCTGGTGCGGGCGACCGGGCAGTTGGTGGTGCCCGGCCGGGAGCGGCTGGGCTGGCGGCTGGACGTGCCTGAGCGGGGCAGCCTCGACGATCTGGCGGTGCTGGACAGCCCGTCCGCCGTGGCGCCGTTGGCGTCCGGTCAGATCCGAGTCGGTGTGCGCGCAGCCGGGTTGAATTTCCGGGACGTGATGGTCGGCCTCGGCCTGTATCCCGACCCCGACGCGGTGATGGGTGGTGAAGCGGCCGGTGTGGTGGTCGAAGTCGCCGAGGATGTGACCGGACTGGCGGTCGGTGACCGGGTGTTCGGCGTTTTCGCGGGTGCGTTGGGTCCGTTGGCGGTGACTGATCATCGGTTGGTGGCGAAGGTTCCGGAGGGGTGGGCGTTCACTCGGGCGGCGTCGGTGCCGATCGTTTTCCTGACCGCGTTCTACGCGTTGCGGGACCTGGCTGAGGTGCAGCACGGTCAGCGGATCCTGATTCATGCCGCGGCTGGCGGCGTGGGTATGGCAGCGGTTCAACTCGCCCGGTCCTGGGGCCTGGACGTCTACGGCACCGCCAGTACCGGGAAATGGCCGGTACTGCGTGAGCAGGGGTTCGACGAGACCCACCTGGCGTCCTCGCGCGACCTGGACTTCCGTGACGAATTCCTGGCTGCCACCGAGGGGCAAGGCGTTGACGTGGTCCTGAACTCCCTCGCCGGGGAGTTCGTGGACGCTTCACTGCACCTGCTCGCGCCGGGCGGCCGGTTCGTCGAGATGGGCAAGACCGACGTACGGGACGCGGCTGCGATCGCGGCCGGGCATCGCGGCGCTGCGTACCGGGCCTTCGATCTGATGGAGGCGGGTCCGGAGCGGATCGGCCAGATGCTGGCCGAGATCGTGGACCTGTTCGGCTCCGGGGACCTGGAGCCGCTGCCGCTGACCGTGTTCGAGACGGCCGCGGCCGTGGACGGCCTGCGTCACCTGCAGACCGGGCGGAACGTGGGCAAGGTGGTGCTCCGGCTGCCGGTGAGCCTGGACCGGCGGGGCACAGTGGTGATCACCGGGGGCACCGGTGGCCTGGGCGCGCTGCTGGCCCGTCACCTGGTCACCGACCACCGGGTTGAGCACCTGCTGCTGCTGTCCCGGCGAGGCGCGGAAGCCCCAGGGGCGGACGAACTAACCGAGGAACTTCACGAGTTGGGCGCGCGGGTGTCGATCCAAGCGTGCGATGTGTCTGATCGGGCAGCGCTGGCCGAGGTGCTGGACGCGGTGCCTGCGGAGTTTCCGGTGGCTGGCGTCGTACATTCCGCCGGTGTTCTCGACGACGCGACCATCGAATCGCTGACCCCGGAGCGGCTGGCCTTGGTGCTGCGGGCGAAAGTCGACGCGGCATGGCATCTGCACGAGCTGACCCGCGACAAGGACCTCGGGCTGTTCGTGGTGTATTCTTCCGCGGCGGCCACGCTCGGCTCGGCCGGGCAGGGGAGCTACGCGGCTGCGAACGCCGCACTGGACGCGCTGGCGCAGTTCCGGCGTTCCGCCGGGTTGACCGGGCAGTCGCTGGCGTGGGGACTGTGGGAGCGGAGCTCGGGAATGACCGGGGCGCTGGACGAGATGGATCTCGCCAGGTTGGCCAGGACCGGGGTCCGGGCGCTGTCCGATGAGCAGGGCCTGGCATTGTTCGACGCTGCGACGCGTCTCGAACGCCCGTTGGTGGTGGCGGCTCGGCTGGATGTGGCCGGTATGCGGGCGGCCGGAAGCGCCGGCCCGCTGTTGCGCGGCCTGGTCGGAGGGTCAGCACGCCGGGCCGCCGCCGCGGCCCCGGCCGGTGGGGGTGAGCTGGCCGTCCGGCTGGCCGCGTCGCCCGTCGAGGAGCGCCAGGCATTGGTGCTGGAGTTGGTACGTGTCCAGGCGGCGACCGTCCTGGGGCACGCCGCGGCCGACGCTGTCGATGCGGACGCGGCCTTCCGTGATCTGGGCTTCGACTCGCTGACCGCGGTGGAACTGCGCAACCGGCTCACCGCCGTAACCGGGCTACGACTACCGGCCACCATGGTTTTCGACTACCCCAGTCCCACCGAGCTCGCCCGCCAGCTGCGGCTCCGGTTGACGCCAGAGGAAAAGAGCCTCGCGGAGTCCCTGCTCGACGATGTGGACCGGATCGAACGGGCCATCCCCGCCCTGGCCGAGGGAGACGGCGACGGTTCGGAGCGGCTGGTGGGCCGGCTGCGAGAACTCGTCCGCAGATTCGAGACCCGGTCGGCGGGGACCGGGGTGGCGTCGATGGTCGATGCCGCCGAGGCCTCCGACGACGAGTTGTTCGACGTCCTCGACAAGATCGCGATCTCCGAGGGAAGGCACACGTCATGAGCAGCGAAGAGCGGCTGCGGACGTACCTGCGGCAGGCCACGACGAGCCTGCTGGAGACCCAGAACCGCCTGCACGAGCTGGAGGCTCGTGTGAGCGAGCCCATCGCCGTGGTCTCGATGGCCTGCCGCTTCCCGGCCGGGTCGGACAGCCCCGAGAAGCTGTGGGACCTGGTCGCCGCGGGCCGCGACGCGATGGATCCGTGGCCGACGGACCGGTGTTGGGACGCCGAGCAGGATCAGGGGAGCTACGCCCGCGTAGGCGGGTTCGTGGCCGAGGCCACGCGGTTCGATGCGGGCTTCTTCGGCATCTCGCCGCGTGAAGCGGTGGCGATGGAACCGCAGCAGCGGCTGATACTTGAGACGGCGTGGGAGGCGTTGGAGCGGGCCGGGATCGCGCCGGACTCGCTACGAGGCAGCTCGACCGGCGTGTACGTGGGCGCGGGTGGATCGGAGTACGGATCGCTGCTCGCGTCCGGTTCGGACCAGGTCGACGGTCATGTGCTGACCGGCAACGCCGTGAGTGTGGCTTCCGGCCGGGTGTCGTACACGCTCGGACTGGAAGGCCCGGCGGTGACGGTGGACACCGCTTGTTCCTCCTCCCTGGTGGCGGTGCATCTGGCCGCGCAGGCGTTGCGGTCGGGTGAGTGCTCGATGGCACTGGCCGGCGGTGTCACGGTGCTGTCCACCCCTGGGATCTACGCGGAGTTTTCGCGTCAGGGCGGGCTGGCTGCTGATGGGCGTTGCAAGCCGTTCGCTGACGCTGCGGACGGGACCGGGTGGGGTGAGGGCGCCGGGGTGCTGGTGCTGGAGCGGCTGTCCGATGCCCGGCGGCACGGGCATCAGGTCCTGGCCGTGATTCGTGGCAGTGCGGTGAACCAGGACGGTGCGTCGAACGGTCTGACGGCGCCGAACGGTCCTTCGCAGCAGCGGGTTATTCGGGCGGCGTTGGCCAACGCTCAGTTGTCTTCGGCTGAGGTTGATGCGGTGGAGGCTCACGGCACCGGGACTCGGCTGGGTGACCCGATCGAGGCGCAGGCATTGCTGGCTACGTACGGTCAGGACCGGCCGGAGGGACGGCCGTTGTGGCTGGGGTCGGTGAAGTCCAACATCGGTCACACCCAAGCTGCCGCCGGGGTGGCCGGGATCATCAAGATGGTGCTGGCGATGCGGCATGGGGTGTTGCCGCGGACGTTGCATGTGGACTCGCCGTCGTCGCATGTGGACTGGTCGGCGGGTGCGGTGGAGTTGCTGACCGAGCCTGTGCCCTGGGGGACCGACGGCCGGCCGCGCCGGGCGGGCGTTTCGTCGTTCGGCATCTCCGGCACGAACGCGCACGTGATCCTCGAAGAACCCGAAAAGGCACCGGCTGTCGAGCCACCGGACAAGCCGACTCCCGGCGTTGTGCCGTGGCTGTTGTCGGCCAAGACGCCGCAGGCGCTACGTGAGCAAGCCACCCGGTTGAGCCGCTGGGCTGACGATCAGCCGGAGATCGATCCGGTGGCGGTGGGCCGGATGCTGGCCACGGGCCGGTCGGTGTTTGAGCATCGGGCGGTGGCTCTGGGGCGAGACGGGCAGGCGCTGGTGAGCAGCGTGCGCGCACTTGCCGAGGACCGGCCGAGCGCCGGTGTGGTGACCGGACAGGCAGCCGCTGCTCGGTTGGCGGTGGTGTTTTCGGGTCAGGGCAGTCAGCGCCTTGGCATGGGTTCGGAGTTGTATGCGTCGTTCCCGGTGTTCGCGGAGGCGTTTGACGAGGTGTGTGGGGAGCTGGATCGGCATTTGCCGCGTTCGGTCAGGGATGTGATCGATGGTGAGGCTGGTCTGCTGGATGAAACGCTTTATACGCAGGCTGGGTTGTTTGCGGTGCAGGTCTCGCTGTTCCGGTTGACTTCGTCGTGGGGTGTGGTGCCGGAGTGGGTGGCCGGGCATTCGATCGGTGAGTTGAGTGCTGCGCACATTGCGGGTGTGTGGGATCTGGCGGATGCGGCTGCGGTGGTTGCGGCTCGGGGTCGGTTGATGCAGGAGTTGCCCACCGGCGGGGCGATGGTGGCGTTGTCGGCGAGCGAGGCCGAGGCGCTGGAACTGATCGGCGAGTACGGCACCGTAGGGCTGGCAGCGGTGAACGGTCCGGCGTCGACGGTGATTTCCGGTGCTGAGGACGTGGTCGAGCGGCTGGCCAAGCGATGGCGGGAGCAGGGCGGCAAGGCAAAGCGGCTGCGCGTCAGTCACGCGTTCCACTCCCCGCTGATGGAACCCGTGTTGGACCCGTTCAGGCGTGTGCTGGACCAGGTCGCGTGGAACGAGCCGCAGCTTCCCGTGATTTCGGGCATTCCTGGTACGGACGTGACAGATCCGGCCTATTGGGTGCGGCACGTCCGCGACACCGTGCGCTATCACGACACGGTCCTGAAGCTAGGTGAACACGGTGCGGGCCTGTTCCTTGAGGCCGGTCCTGCCGGGACGCTGAGCGCGATGGCCACTGCGGACACCGGCGTCTGGCTCCCGGCCCTGCGGAAGGAACGCGACGAGCCGGAGACGCTGCTGACCGCCATCGCGGGGCTGCACACCCACGGGTCCGCCGTGGACTGGACCGCGCTGCTGAGCACTCGAAACCCCAACCCGGTGTCGTTGCCGACGTACGCCTTCCAGCGTGAGCGGTACTGGCCCGAGAACGCGCGCCCGGCCACCGCAGATGTTGTCGACGGCGTCGAGGCGGAGTTCTGGCAGGCGGTCGAGCGCTCGGACAGCGCGGCTCTCGCCACCACCCTGCGCGTCGATGAGCACGAGGTGAGTCCGGTGCTTCCCGCGTTGGCCGCCTGGCGCCGGGGGAAGCTGGACAGGCAGGCCGTCGACACTTGGAGGTATCGGGTGGAGTGGGCCTCGCTGAAGGGAGTGCGGCCGTCCGGTCTGAGCGGTTCGTGGTTGGTGATGCACCATCCGGACGTGGCCGAATGGGCTGGTCAGGTCGCCGTAATGCTGGCCGATCAGGGGGCGGCGCCACTTCCGGTGACCGTATCCAGTGATCGTGCGGCGGTTGCCGAGGTCGTGCGGAACGCACTGTCCGAAGAGGACTTGGCCGGCGTGGTGTTCCTTCCCGGCGGTGCGCCGGTGACGGAACTTCTGGCGGTGGTCCAGGGATTCGCGGACTCAGGAGCGTCGCAGCGGTTGTGGGTGCTGACCCGTGGCGCGGCCGGCCCCGACGGCCCGGGTGATCTTGACGCCGCCGCAGCGTGGGGCCTGGGCCGCGTGGTGGCGCTGGAGTACCCGGAGAGGTGGGGCGGGCTGATCGATCTGCCCTTCGCCGAACCGGACGAGGGCATCGGCCGCCGTTGCTGCGCGGTGCTGGCCGGATGGGACGGTGAGGACCAGGTATCCGTACGTGCCAGTGGTGTGTACGGGCGTCGCCTGGTGCCCGCCCCCACCACACGGTCCGGGGGTACGTGGGCGCCTTCGGGCACCGTCCTGGTCACCGGCGGTACGGGCGGTCTCGGCGGGCATGTCGCGCGCTGGCTGGCTGATCAGGATGTCGAACACATCGTGCTGACGTCGCGGCGCGGCGTCCAGGCTCCGGGGGCAGCCGAACTGGTGGAAGACCTCAGCGCAGGGGGACAGGTGCGAGTCACCGTTCTGGGCGTGGATGTGGCCGATCGGGACGAGTTGGCCGCGGCTCTGGCTGAGGTGGGCCGTATCGACGCGGTGGTTCACGCTGCCGGTGTCGGTGAGCTGACTCCGATCGCGGAGACCGACCCGGAGACCGATCCGGAGGCGGTGGAGCGGGCCCTGGCAGCGAAGGTGACGGGGACGCTGAACCTGCACCAGCTGCTCGTACGGGATGCTGATCGTCCGCTGGACGCATTCGTCCTCTTCGCCTCGGGCGCTGGTGTGTGGGGTGGTGGCGGGCAGGGACTCTATGCGGCGGCCAACGCGTACCTGGACGCTTATGCCGCCCGACAGCGCGCTGCCGGGCATGCGGTGACGAGCGTGTCCTGGGGTGTGTGGGCCGGTGCGGGGATGGCCGACTCCAAGGAGAGCCGGGCGATGCAGCGGCGCGGTGTCCGTCTGATGGATCCGCAACGCGCCCTGTGGGCGATGGTCGAGGCGGTGGGTCAGGGCGAGAGCTGTGTGACCGTGACCGATATGGACTGGCGGCGGTTCGCCGCCGCGTTCACGTCAGTTCGCCCGAGTCCCTTGCTGGCGGAGATCCCGCAAGCACAGGTCGATGCGTATTCGGTGCCGGTATCCGGAGCGGGCGCGGACAGTGGCTTGGTCGCCCGATTGCGGGCGATGCCTGAGGTACGGCGTCGGCAGACGCTCGAAGAGATGGTGCTGGCCCACGCCGCCGCCGTTCTGGGGCACGACACAGCTGAGGGGCTGGGGGCTGGTCAGGCGTTCCGGGAGCTGGGTTTCGATTCGGTGACCGCGGTGGAGCTGCGCAACCGGCTGACGGGACTGACCGGTTCGACGTTGCCGGCGACGTTGGTGTTCGACTACCCCACCGCGACCGCGCTGGCGGAATTCCTGCTCGCGGAACTGCTCGGTATCGAGGCTGGAGCTACGACACCGGCGTCGGGCGCGGTGGCCGACGAACCGGTCGCGATCGTGGGAATCGGCTGCCGATTCCCCGGACATGTGGGCAGTCCCGACGACTTCTGGCGGATGCTCGCTGCGGGCGAGGACGCCCTTGTCGCGTTCCCGCAGGACCGTGGCTGGGACGACGAACAGAATGGTTACGCCCGCATCGGCGGCTTCGTCCCTGAAGTCACGGACTTCGACGCGGGATTCTTCGGTATCTCGCCGCGCGAGGCGGTGGCAATGGATCCGCAGCAGCGGCTTGTGCTGGAGACGGCCTGGGAGGCGTTGGAGCGGGCCGGGATCGACCCGGTTGGATTGCGGGGTTCGGACACCGGTGTGTACGTCGGTGTGGGCGGGTCCGAGTACGGCTCGGTGCTCGCGGCCGGTTCGGACGACGTCGATGGGCACTTGCTGACCGGCAGTGCAGCGAGTGTGACTTCCGGCCGGGTGTCGTACGCGCTGGGCTTGGAAGGCCCGGCGGTGTCGGTGGATACGGCGTGTTCGTCGTCCCTGGTGGCGGTGCATTTGGCTGCGCAGGCGTTGCGGTCGGGTGAGTGTTCGATGGCGCTGGCCGGTGGTGTGACGGCGTTGTCCACCCCCGGCGTGTTCGCGGAGTTTTCGCGTCAGGGCGGGCTGGCTGCTGATGGGCGTTGTAAGCCGTTCGCGGATGCTGCGGATGGGACGGGCTGGGGTGAGGGTTCCGGGGTTCTGGTCCTTGAGCGGTTGTCGGACGCTCGGCGGCACGGGCATCGGGTGCTGGCGGTGTTGCGTGGGAGTGCGGTCAATCAGGATGGTGCGTCGAACGGTCTGACGGCGCCGAATGGTCCTTCGCAGCAGCGGGTTATTCGGGCGGCGTTGGCCAACGCTCAGTTGTCTTCGGCTGAGGTTGATGCGGTGGAGGCTCACGGCACCGGGACTCGGCTGGGTGACCCGATCGAGGCGCAGGCATTGCTGGCTACGTACGGTCAGGACCGGCCGGTGGGGCGGCCGTTGTGGCTGGGGTCGGTGAAGTCCAACATCGGTCATACGCAGGCGGCTGCTGGTGTGGCTGGGATTATCAAGATGGTGCTGGCGATGCGGCATGGGGTGTTGCCGCGGACGTTGCATGTGGATGCGCCGTCGTCGCATGTGGACTGGTCGGCGGGTGCGGTGGAGTTGCTGACCGAGGCGGTGCCGTGGGAGACCGACGGCCGGCCGCGGCGGGCTGGGGTCTCGTCGTTCGGCATCTCCGGCACGAACGCGCACGTCATCCTCGAAGAACCCGAATCCGAGCCCGAGTTGGTGTCGGCGACGGCGCCCGAAGCCCTTGGTGGGCTGGTGCCCTGGCTGGTGTCGGCCAGGTCGGCGCAGGCCCTGCAGAAGCAGGCAGCCAGGTTGAGCCGTTGGACCGCTGACCGGCCGGAGACCGATCCGGTGCTCATCGGGCGGGCGCTGGCCACGACTCGACCGGCGTTCGAACACCGGGCCGTGGTGCTCGGCCGGGACCGCCGAGCACTTGCCGAGGGAGTCCTGGCGTTGGCGGAGGGGCGGGCCGGCTCCGGAACGGTGAGCGGATCGCCGGGTTCCGGGCGGTTGGCGGTGGTGTTTTCCGGTCAGGGCAGTCAATGCCTCGGCATGGGCTCACAACTTTCGGCTGCGTTCCCGGTGTTCGCGGAGGCGTTTGACGAGGTGTGTGGGGAGCTGGATCGGCATTTGCCGCGTTCGGTCAGGGATGTGATCGATGGTGAGGCTGGTCTGCTGGATGAAACGCTTTATACGCAGGCTGGGTTGTTTGCGGTGCAGGTCTCGCTGTTCCGGTTGACTTCGTCGTGGGGTGTGGTGCCGGAGTGGGTGGCCGGGCATTCGATCGGTGAGTTGAGTGCTGCGCACATTGCGGGTGTGTGGGATTTGGCGGATGCGGCTGCGGTGGTTGCGGCTCGGGGTCGGTTGATGCAGGAGTTGCCCACCGGCGGGGCGATGGTGGCGTTGTCGGCGAGCGAGGCCGAGGCGCTGGACCTGATCGGCGAGCACACCGGCGTGGGACTCGCGGCGGTCAACGGTCCGGCCTCGACGGTGATCTCCGGTGACGAGGGCGTGGTCGGGCGGCTGGCCAAGCGATGGCGGGAGCAGGGCGGCAAGGCACGACGCCTGCGGGTCAGTCACGCGTTCCACTCCCCGCTGATGGAACCCGTGTTGGACCCGTTCAGGCGGGTGCTGGACCAAGTCGCGTGGAACGAGCCGCAGATCCCGGTGGTGTCGGGCGCCTCCGATGCCGACGTGACAGATCCGACCTACTGGGTGCGGCACATGCGCGACACTGTCCGCTACCACGACACGGTCCTGAAGCTACGTGAAGACGGTGCGGGCCTGTTCCTTGAGGCCGGTCCTGCCGGGACGTTGAGCGCGATGGCGACTCCGGACAGCGGCGTGTGGTTTCCAGCCCTCCGGGCCGAGCGTGACGAGCCGGAGACGCTGCTGACCGCCATCGCGGGGCTGCACACCCACGGGTCCGCCGTGGACTGGACCGCGCTCCTCGGCGCTCAGAGTTCCAGCACAGTGTCGTTGTCGTTGCCGACGTACGCGTTCCAACGCCGGCGGTTCTGGCCCTCGATGACGCGCCGGGCGGGTGATGTTCAGGCTCTGGGGCAGGGTGAGTCGGGTCATCCGCTGCTTGGCGCCGTTGTGACGCTGGCCGGTGGGGACGGGGTGGTCCTGACTGGGCGGTTGTCACTGGCGTCTTATCCGTGGCTGGCTGATCACACCGTTCTTGGCTCCGTGCTGCTGCCAGGCACGGCCATGGTGGATCTGGCCGTGCACGCCGGTGACCGTGTCGGTTGCCCGGTGGTGGACGAACTGACCTTGCAGGCACCGCTGTTGTTGCCCGAGCAGGGCGGGGTCCGGATTCAGGTACGGGTCGCCGAGGCCGACGATCACGGTCGCCGCGGCGTCGGAGTCTTCTCCCGCGCTGACGATGACGACGAGTGGGTTCAGCATGCCGATGGTGTGCTGAACGCGGAGACAGCCCCCACCCCTGTGTGGACCGGTTCCTGGCCGCCGGAGGGTGCGCGGGCGGTGCCGGTGGACGGCGTGTACGAGCGCATGGCCGAGGACGGTTATGGCTACGGGCCGGTGTTCCAGGGGGTACGCGCGGTCTGGCAGACGGACACAGATGTCTACGCCGAGGTGGCTCTGCCCGAGCGGACCGAGGTGGACGGGTTCGGGATACACCCGGCGTTGCTGGACGCGGCCCTCCACCCCATCGGCCTGACCGCTCTCGCTCACGAGTCCGGTGAAAGCGGCGTGCGCTTGCCCTTCGCATGGAGTGGCGTGCACCTGCACGCCACCAACTCGGCAGCACTGCGCGTGCGGTTGTCCCACGGGGACGACGGTGGTCTCGCGGTTACGGCTTTCGATCCGGCAGGGCAGCCGGTGTTCAGTGCCGACTCGCTGATGCTGCGACCGGTCACCACCGACCCGGCCGCGTCAGCGGCGAGGGAGGCGGCACGGTCGCTGTTCGGAGTGGACTGGGAGCCGCTCGCCGAGCCGGAGCGCACTGCCGAAGCGGTCGACTGGACCTGGCACGAGCAACTCGGAGGGCCCAACGTCCCCACGCTGGTGGTGGCCCACGTCCCGGCCGGCACCGGCGAGAGCCCTAAGCCGGTGCACACGGTGACGGCCACGGTGCTTGACTGGCTGAAAACCTGGCTGGCGGATCCGGCCACCGAGGACTCCCGACTGCTGCTCCTCACCCAGGGCGCCACCGACGGCAGCGATCTGGCCGCCGCCGCGGTGACCGGCCTCGTGCGCTCGGCACAGTCGGAGCACCCCGGACGTTTCATCCTCCTCGATCTCGAAGCGGACACCAGCCTCGACGGCGCGCTGCTCGACGCCGTGCCGCTCGATGACGTGCTCCCCGCGGTGGTGGCCAGCGGCGAACCCGAACTCGCGCTGCGATCAGGCCGGTTGTCCGCGCGGCGCCTCGTCCGGACCGCCCGACCGGCGACCGCGCCGCCAGGCCTGGATCCGCAGGGCACGGTGGTGATCACCGGCGGCACCGGCGGCTTGGGTGCCTCGCTGGCCCGGCACCTGGTGACCGAGCACGGGGCCGAGCACCTGTTGTTGCTGTCCCGGCGGGGCATGGACGCTTCGGGGGCTGCGGGCCTGGCCGCCGAGCTGGGCGCTCGGGTGTCGATCCAGAGCTGCGACGTAGCCGATCGCGACGCGCTGGCCGCGGCACTGGACACGGTGCCGGCGGAGCACCCGGTGTCGGGTGTGGTGCACGCCGCAGGGGTGCTGGACGACGCGACGGTGGAGTCGCTGACCACTGAGCGGTTGTCCGCGGTGCTGCGCGCGAAAGTGGACGCGGCGTGGCACCTGCACGATCTGACGCGGAATCAGGACTTGGGCTTGTTCGTGGTGTATTCCTCGGCGGCGGCCACGCTCGGCTCTCCGGGCCAGGGGAGTTACGCCGCGGCCAACGCCGCGCTGGACGCCCTGATGCTGCGGCGCGGTTCGGCCGGGTTGGTGGGCCAGTCACTCGCCTGGGGTCTGTGGGAGCAGCGGTCCGGGATGTCCGGTGGGCTGGCCGAGGTCGACCTGGCCCGGCTGGCGCGTGCAGGGATGCGGGCTCTGTCCGACGAGCAGGGGCTGGCGCTGTTCGATGCCGCACGACGCGTGGAAAGGTCGCTGGTGGTGGCGGCCCGGCTGGACGTGGCCCGAATACGTGCCGCCGGGACTGCCTCACCGCTCCTGCGCGAGCTGGCCGGCGGCCCGGCACGCCGCGCCGCTGCCAAGGCCTCCGCCGGCGGGGGCGAGCTGACCGACCTGTCGGTCGAGGAGCGCCGCACCGCGGTGCTGGATCTGGTACGTACCCACGCCGCCGCCGTTCTGGGCCATGCCACGGCCGACGGGGTCGACGCCGACGCGGCCTTCCGTGATCTGGGCTTCGACTCGCTGACGGCGGTCGAGCTGCGCAATCGGCTCACCACCGCGACCGGGTTGCGGCTCCCCGCGACGCTGATTTTCGACCACCCCGACGCGGCCACGCTGACCGCGCACATCCTGGCCGGGCTCGCCGCCGCGAGCCCGGCCGAAACCGCCGAGGCTCCCTCCACGGAAATGGTCCGGCTGTCGGACCTCGCAGAGATGTACATGCGCGCCGAGGCCGAGGACAGGGTCGCTGTCTTCCTGGATGCGGTGGAGAATCTCGCCAAGTTCCGGCCGACCTTCGGGGCGGAGGCCGCCGGTGCCGCGATCCCGCCGCCCAAACGCATCGCTACCGGCGGCCGGCAGCCGAAGCTGTACCTGTTCCCGCCCTTCATGGCGCCGGACGAACTCGCGTACGTACGGCTGGCGTGGGCCTTCCAGGGCAGCCGGGAGGTGTCACTGCTGAAGCTGCCCGGCTTCCACGTCGGTGAGGCGCTGCCACGGGACCTGGAAACGATGACCGCCGCCTACGCCGACGCGATCCTCAGGGACAACCCGGCGGGCCAGGACTTCGCCTTGGGAGGAGCGTCCAGCGGCGGGATGATCGCGCACTGGGTCGCCGCCGAGCTGGTGCGCAGAGGAGTGACCCCGGTGGGCATCACCCTGTTCGACACCGTCTCCCAACACGACCTCACCACTTTCGAAGAGGATTCGGGGGCGCTGCTGGCGGCACTGTTCGAGAACATCAGGCAGGCCGGCGACAACGGGGACGACAGCTGGATCTCCGCCATGGCCCACTACAAGTCGTTTCCGTGGTGGTCTCCGGATCATCTGGACATCCCGACTCTCCAGGTCCGGGCGACCGAACGGATGGGTGCCCCGGTGGCCCACGAAGACTGGATGTTCACCTGGAACAGCTCCTCGTCGGTCACCTTGGCTGATGTACCGGGAAACCATCTGACGATCCTGGACAAATTCGCAGCGGTCACCGCGCGGGTGGTCAACGACTGGCTCGCCCAGCCCGTCGAGGGCCGCCCCTCGTCCATGGATTACCGAGGTGCCGTCTAGGGCTTCACGCCCCACGTAACACGCAATACCCCCCACGCCCCGCACCCCCACGCCCTACGCGCCTGAGCACAGGAGCCCGAGCGGTTCCGGCAGCCGTGCCCCCCCTGCGAGCCGAGGTTCCCATGCGCACGTTCCTGTTGTTCGGATTGGCCGGCCTGCTGGCCCAGCTTGTTGACGGCACCCTGGGCATGGCGTTCGGGGTGACCGCGACGACCACGCTGCTGGCCGTGGGTACCGCCCCGGCGGCTGCCTCGGCCGCCGTGCACCTCGCCGAGGTGGGCACCACGCTGGCCTCCGGCCTGTCCCACTGGAAGTTCGACAACATCGACTGGAGAACCGTCGGCATCCTCGCCGCACCGGGCGCGATCGGCGCGGTGCTCGGCGCGTACGTGCTGACCTCGCTGTCCACCGAGAACGCCGCGGTGTGGATCACCACGGTCCTGCTGCTCCTCGGCCTGTACGTGCTGATCCGGTTCTCGTTTCTCAAGCTGCGCAACCTGATCACCGGCAGCCGCCCCGGCGCGAAGTTCCTCGCGCCGCTCGGACTGGTGGCAGGGTTCGTCGACGCCACCGGTGGCGGCGGCTGGGGTCCGGTGGCCACCACCACACTGCTGTCCTCGGGCCGGCTGGAGCCCCGCAAGGTGATCGGCTCGGTGGACACCTCGGAGTTCATCGTCGCGCTGGCCGCCAGCGTCGGCTTCCTGTTCACCCTGTCGCAGGAGGACCACCTCAACTACACGGTGGTTCTCGCCCTGATGATCGGTGGCGTCATCGCCGCCCCGCCGGCGGCCTGGCTGGTCCGGCACATGCCGCCACGGCTGCTCGGCGCGCTGGCCGGTGGGCTGATCGTGTTCACCAACGCCCGTACGTTGCTGGGCGAGTTCGAGGCCGCGGGCTGGGTGCTCACGGTCACGTACACCGTCGTCGTGGCGCTGTGGGCGGCCGGGGTGTTCGCAGCGGTCCGCTCACTGCGCGCGGAACGCCGAGACCTGCGCGAGGAACGCCGACCCGACCCCGTGGCACGCGAAAGCCACATCCCCCAACCAGCCGCGGAGGAGCACAAGATATGACGACGGGCAGTTACCAGCTCTCCCATCTGCACACGCTCGAAGCCGAATCGGCGCACGTCTTCCGCGAGGTCGCGGCCACCTTCGAACGGCCGGTGCTGCTGTTCTCCGGAGGCAAGGACTCGGTGGTCATGCTGCACCTGGCTCTGCGCGCGTTCTGGCCGGCGCCACTGCCGTTCCCGGTGCTGCATGTGGACACCGGCCACAACTTCCCCGAGGTGCTCGATTTCCGCGATCGGGCGGTGGCCCGGCACGGCGTCCGGCTGGAAGTCGCCGCCGTCCAGGACGACATCGACGCCGGGCGGGTGGCCGACGAACCCAGCCGGAACCGGTTGCAGACCACCACCCTGCTGCGCGCGATCACGGAGCACGGTTTCGACGCCGTGTTCGGAGGCGCCCGCCGCGACGAGGAGAAGGCCCGTGCGAAGGAACGGGTGTTCAGCTTCCGCGACGAGTTCGGCCAGTGGGATCCGCGCAACCAGCGGCCGGAACTCTGGCAGTTGTACAACGGCAGGCACCGCCGCGGTGAGCACATCCGGGTCTTCCCGCTCTCCAACTGGACCGAACTCGACATCTGGCAGTTCGTCCTCGACGAGGAGGTCGAACTGCCCTCGCTGTACTACGCCCACCGGCGGCAGGTGTTCCAGCGCGACGGCATGGTGCTCGCGGTCAACCCGTACCTGGCACCCGGCTCCGGCGAGCAGCCCTACGACGCCACCGTGCGCTTCCGCACCATCGGCGACGCGACCTGCACCGGCTGTGTGGAGTCCGCCGCCGCGACCCCGGAGGACGTCGTCGCCGAAGTCGCCGCCAGCCGGATCACCGAACGCGGTGCCACCCGCGCCGACGACCGGATATCCGAGGCGGGCATGGAAGACCGGAAAAGGGAGGGCTACTTCTGATGGGCATCGACCTGCTGCGAATCGCCACCGCGGGCAGTGTGGACGACGGCAAGTCCACACTCATCGGGCGGCTGCTGTTCGACTCGAAATCGCTGTTCTCCGACCAGCTGGCCGCGGTGGAACGCGCCAGCCGGGACCGCGGTGAGCCGTACCCGAACCTCGCCCTGCTCACCGACGGCCTGCGCGCCGAACGCGAACAGGGCATCACCATCGACGTGGCGCACCGCTATTTCGCCACCCCGAGGCGGCGGTTCATCATCGCCGACACTCCGGGCCATCTCCAGTACACCCGCAACATGGTCACCGGGGCGTCCACCGCCGACCTCGCGCTGGTCCTGGTCGACGCCGCCAAGGGCGTGCTGGAGCAGTCCCGGCGGCATGCGCTGCTGGCGTCACTGCTGGGGATTCCGCACCTGGTGCTGTGTGTGAACAAGATGGATCTGGTGGGCTTCTCGCAGGAGCGATTCGAGGAGATCCGCGCCGAGTTCGCCTCGTTCGCCGCCAAACTCGACGTGCACGACCTGAGCTTCGTCCCGATGTCCGCGCTCACCGGTGACAACGTGGTGCACCGCGGCGACGCGATGCCCTGGTACGAGGGCACTTCGCTGCTGCACCACCTGGAGGAGGTGCACGTCGCCTCGGATCGCAATCTGATCGACGCGCGCCTGCCGGTGCAGTACGTGATCCGTACGCCGGGCGGGTCGGGGTACTTCCGGGGTTACGCCGGAACCGTCGCGGGCGGGGTGTTCAAACCGGGTGACGAGGTGCTGGTGCTGCCGTCCCGTGTACGCACCACGATCGCGGCGATCACCGGGCCCGGCGGCGCGCCGCTCGCCGAGGCCTTCCCGCCGCAGGCGGTCACCGTACAGCTCGACGGCGAGCACGACATCGGCCGGGGTGATCTGCTCTGCCGCCCGCGCAACCAGCCGCGGGCGGTACGCGAGCTCGACGCGATGGTGTGCTGGCTGACGGAACGCAGCGAGCTGACGGCGGGCACCAGGTACCTCGTGCGGCACACCACCCGCACCACGCGCGCGCTGGTGGGTTCGGTGGAGTACCGGCTCGACATCAACACGCTGCACCGCGACGAGGCGGCGGACTCGCTGACGCTCAACGAGATCGGCCGGGTGAGTCTGCGGGCGCAGGAGCCGCTGTACGTCGACGAGTACCGCCGTAACCGGGTCACCGGCAGTTTCATCCTGGTCGACGAGCGGACCAACGACACCGTCGCCGCCGGGACCGTCCTGGCCCCGTCCGCCCGGCCGGAGGTGGTCTGGCACGCCACCGCGGTGAGCCGGGACGAGCGGATCTCGCGCGGCGCCACCATCTGGCTGACCGGGCTGTCCGGGTCCGGGAAATCCAGTGTGGCGGTGGAGATCGAGCGGCTGCTGGTCGCCGCCGGCCGCCCGGCCTATCTGCTGGACGGGGACAACCTGCGGCACGGGATCAGCGCCGGGCTGGGGTTCGGCGAAGCCGACCGTACGGAGAACGTGCGTCGCGCGGGCGAGGTGGCCAGGCTGTTCGCCGACGCCGGACTGGTCGCGGTGGTTTCGCTGATCAGCCCGTACGCCGAGGGCCGGGCGAAGGTGCGGGCGGCGCACGATCTCGCCGGGCTGCCGTTCCTGGAGGTCTATCTCGACACCCCGCAGGCGGTCTGCGAGTCACGGGATCCGAAGGGGCTCTACGCCAGGGCCCGCGCGGGTGCGATCACCGGCTTCACCGGGATCGATGATCCGTACCAGGCGCCCGAGTCCCCGGAGTTGGTGCTGCGGCCGGAGGACGGTGACCCCGCCGCGATGGCCGCCCTCGTACTGAACCGCCTGATGGGCCCGATCCCCGACTGACACGGCGGTTCGAGCCGCCGACGACCCAGAGGAGTACCACTGTCATGACGACATCCAAGTGCCCCGCCGGACATACGATCCCCGACTCCGGTGACGGAGTGGTCGATCTCGACGAAGCCTTCATGAACGATCCGTACCCGCTCTACGAACTGCTGCGCACCCAGCGCCCCGTGACCAGGGTGCGGGTGCCGATGGCGCCGCCGTTCTGGCTGGTCACCACGTACGACGACGTGCGCGCCGCGATGACCGATTCCCGGCTGCGCAAGGACGCCGGCGAGATCGCCAGGATCCTGCGCCGCGCCGCCGAACTGCCCGAGGACGCCGTGGACCTGGACATGGGCCTGCACGACCACATGCTCAACTCGGACCCGCCCAAGCACACCCGGCTGCGTAAGCTGGTGAACAAGGCGTTCACCGGACGGGCCATCGATCGGCTTCGCCCGGACATCGAGCGGCTGGCCACCGATCTGACCGAGGCGATGGCGGCGAAGCTGGCAGCCGGGGCGGACTCGGTCGACCTGATCGAGGAGTACGCGTTCCCGCTGCCGATGACGGTGATCTGCGAGATCCTCGGTGTGCCGGACGACCGGCGACGCGAGTTCGGCGAGTGGTCCCACACCATCCTGACGTCGGCGACACCGCAGGAGCAGATGGCGGCGTCGGCGGCCATGCGCGAGTACCTGGACGAGCTGGTGGCCGCCAAGCGGGCGGCTCCCGGTGACGACATCTTCTCCGCGATCCTGGCCCCCGGTGAGGGCGCCGACCAGCTGTCGCCCGCCGAGGCCACCTCGATGGCGTCTCTGCTGCTGATGGCCGGACACGAGACCACGGCGAACCTGATCAGCAACGGGGTACTGGCCCTGCTGCGCGACCCGGACCAACTGGCGCGGCTGCGCAAGGACTCGGCGTTGCTGCCGGGCGCGGTCGAGGAGTTCCTCCGCCTGGAGAGCCCGGTCAGCATGGCCACCACGCGGTTCACCGCAGAGCCCGTGACCATCGGCGGTACGACCATCCCGGCAGGCGAGCTGGTGCTGCTGGGGATCGGCTCGGCCAATCGGGATCCGAAGGTGTTCGACCGGCCCGGTGAGCTGGACTTCGGCCGTCCCAAGGGGGGTGGTCTCGCTTTCGGGCACGGCATCCATCACTGCCTGGGGGCGGCGCTGGCCAGGGTGGAGGGCGAGATCGCCTTCCGGGTGCTGCTGGCCCGGTTCCCCGAGTTGACCCTCGCGGTGCCTCTGGACGAGCTGAGCTGGCGCAGCAGCATCCTCCTGCGGGGGCTGACCAGCCTGCCGGTGCGGGCGGGCGCAAACTGAACTTCTGATGGCAGGAGTGTGGCTTTCCCTGAAATTCGCAGGGAAAGCCACACTCCTGTCATTTGGTGTCGCGTCCGTCCCGTGGGTTTCTTGGGGCGTAGCCGAGTAGCTGTTCCGGATGCTAAGTTGAATTTACTCGGGCTTGACCGAAGGCTGAATCGTCCCTGCCCGTTTCTGCGATATCGGCGTTTGCTCGTGAGGAGGCTGTGGTGGATTACTCGGCGAGTTGGTTACCGGTCCATTTAGGTCGATGTCCGGGCGGTCCCTGGAGAGAGAATGGTGGTTCCGGGATCGCGCGCCATATGGCGGCCGGGGATCGCCACGTCTCGCCCGCTCTGTCGGCGACGCACCCGACCCAAGAGTGTCATGAAACGCTCGTGAAATTCCCAGGACGAACGCATCGGCGCAACGCGTTTCGGCACCTGACGGGAGAGAAACGGGCTGCTACGTATTCGGACGGGGATGGACTCCCGAGACCGGCGGGGCGCGGGCTGAGGTAGAGCTCCGGTGGCCACCGACGATGATGGTGCATGCTTCCTTTCTGTGCCGGAAATTCCCGTGCTGAAGCGTGCCTACCGGACGCGAGTAATATTCGCGCGAAGATCGCATTCGCCTTCGGAGTGACGCACGGCGAATTCTCCCCGTGTGCTCTGCGGCGCCTGTTGTGGCTTTCCGCCCTTATCGATGCCCGAACCCGGTCGTTTGCGTGCCCGGTTGGCTGATCTTGGTGCCCGTTACGGATTCCTTTAAGTCGAACGTATCGGATATTCCACCTAGTCCGACGCATACGGACGCGAAATTGCCCATTCTTGACTTGAGCCCGCGATTCGCGGACGGCTGCGCATTGCGGGCGTGAATTCCCGCAGGGACTGACGACAGCAGATGTGCACCGCCGACAGGGGAGAGATTGTGGACCCTCGGATTCTTGACAAGCTCTCGGAGGCCGCGACACCGCAGTCGCAGTCGGCCGGCTGGTCGTTGTACGGCCGTGAGGAACAGGTGCACCGCATCGAACGGTTGATGCGCGCGACGGCAGAGGAGCGCCGGGCACACCTCGTGGTCGTGGAGGCCGGCATCGGCACCGGCAAGACCAGGCTGCTGTCCGAAGCGATGGCGCTGGCCGAGCGGAACGGGTTCGCCGTGTTCAACGGCGTGCCGAAGTCGATCACCATGGTCGGTCCCCGCCAGGGCCGGCACGACACCGACCGGATCAGCTGGCTGGCCGCGCAGGTCGAGTCACAGCTCGACGCCGGTCTCCGGCGCGGTCCGGTGCTGCTGGTGCTCGACGACGCGCAGTGGACGGACCCCGCGGTGCTGCGGGCGCTCGGGGGCCTGATGCCGAAGCTGGACGACTCGCCGGTGCTGTGGCTGGTCGCGCTGCGTGCCGAACGGGGCGAGTCGTCCAACAGCCTGGTGCTGCGGGGGATGACTCGGGCCCAGCGCGGCGAATGGCTCGGACCGCTGGGCCCGCTGTCCAGTGACGCAGTCGTCGGCCTCGTCGGCGACCTCTTCGGCGCGGCTCCCGACAGCGACCTGGTGGAGCTGTGCGAGAGCGTCGGCGGCAACCCGCAGGCGATCGTGGACCTGGTGCGTGAACTGGGCGAGGAACACTGCGTGGTGGTCGGCGACGGGATCGCGTCGCTGGGTACGGGGCCGATGAACTCGGGCATCGCCGTGGCCGTCGCGGAGGATCCGGTCGGGCATCTGCCCCCGCCGTTCCTGCGGTCGGTGCGCGGGCGGCTGGACGAACTGTCCCAGCGGGCGCAGAACATGTTGCAGGTCGCGGCGGTGCTGGGCAGCGCGTTCACCCCGAACGACCTCGCGGAGATGCTGGGCGAGCGTCCCGTCCAGCTGCTGGGCCCGTTGCAGGAGGCGATGAGCGCGGGGCTCCTCAGCAGCGACAGCGAAGGATTCGTGTTCCACCGCGAACCGGTGTGGCGTGCGGTGCTCGGGACCGTACCGGCGCCGTTGCGGTCGATCCTGCACCGGCAGGCCGCCACGATGCTGCTCGTCAGCGCGGGGGAGCCGACCCTGGACGTGGCGGTGCATCTGGTGCACTGCACGGAGGTTGGTGACGCCGAGGCGGTTGCCACCATCGGAGAGGCGGCGCGACGGTTGCTGCCGTCCTCGCCCCAGTCGGCCGCGGCGCTGGCCACTCGCGCGCTGCGGGCCACCGACCCCGGCGGACCCGACCATCTGGCGCTGGGGACCACGGCGACCGCGGGGCTGGTCCGGCAGGGCAGGCTCACCGAGGCCGCCGAACTCGCCGAAAAACTCCTCCAGGTGGCCGGGTCCGCCCCGGAGGAGTCCATCCGGCCACTGCGCAGCTGGCTGGCCATGGCGCTGATGCTGCGCGGCGACGCCTCTGCCGCGCAGCAGGTCTCTCGGGAGTGCTCCTCCGCCGAGGCCTCCGCGGACGGTCCGGACCCGACCCCGGAACTGTTGGTGCTGAACACGTTGTCGAGCGACAACCAGACCGCGAAGGCCGGCCTGGCCGACCGGGTGCTCGCGGGCCCCGGCGCGTACAGCGTCGAGGTGCGGATGGCGGCGTTGAACGTGCGGGCGATGGCGAGTTGGCGTGAAGGCCGGCTCGACGAGGCGCTCGCCTCCGTGGAGGACGCGGTGGGGCTGCGCGAGCAGCTGACCGAGTCCTGTCAGAGCGATCCACTGTGGACCAAGGCGTGGATGCTGACCAGGCTCCACCGGCTCGACGAGGCGCTGGCCGCGGCCGACACCGCCCGCCGCACCATCGACTGTGACGGTACGGGCGCAGTTTCCCCGGTCCCGCTCGCCCTGCGCGCGATGATCTTCTTCGTCAAGGGTGACATCGCCGCCGCCGAGACGGAGGTGGCCGCGGGACTCGCGGCGTCCAGGCGGGTTGAGATGCCGCTCTACGACCCCCCGCTCCGGGCGGTTCTGGTCTTCTGTGCGCTACGGCGCGGGGATCTGGCAGCGGCCGTCGAAAGGCTGCGCCGGCTGGGCGAGTCGATGCCCGCCGAAGCGGTCCATCGGTGGTCGGTGATGTGGCGACTGCTCACCGGGCTGGTGTCCTCGGCCAAATCGGGAGCGCACGCGGCGATCGACGAGATCCGCGAGCTGGCACGGGACCCTGCTCTGCGCAGGCAGTTGGTGCTTGAGGCCCCGTTGGGCACCGCGTGGTCGGTACGCACCGCTCTGGCGGCGGATCAGCGGCCACTCGCCGAGCAGATCGTGGCCACCGCCGAGGAGATCGCCTCGGTCAATCAGCGTCACGGCCCGGTCGTGGCGGCGGCGAGGCACGGCCGGGCGCTGCTGGACTGCGATCTCACCGCGCTCGCCGGGATCGGCGAACTGTACGGGGATCCGTGGACGGTGGCGTCGGTCACCGAAGACCTCGGCTCGCTCCATCGAGGGACCGATCGCGAGCAGGCGGTGAAGCAACTGAGCCACGCGATGGCGATCTACGAGGAGGTGGGGGCGGAATGGGACTCGGCACGGGTCCGGCGCAAACTGCGGCGACTCGGAGTCCGCCGTCGGCACTGGAGCCCCGAAGCCCGGCCCGAGACGGGCTGGTCCAGTCTCACCGGCACCGAATCCAAGGTCGCCCGGCTCGTCGCACAGGGGCTGACCAACCGTCAGGTCGCGAGCGAACTGTTCATCTCCCCGCACACCGTGGGCTTCCACCTGCGCCAGATCTACCGCAAGCTCGCAATCCAGTCCCGAGTTGACCTGGCACGCATCGTGCCGTGACCGCACACCCATTGACCTTGTCAGGTTCACGACTCTAACCTCCATCTGCATACGTGGACGACGCCTGTGTGCGGGTCAAGGGGGAACTGCCGTGCCCATCCTCGTGGTTGGGGTCAGTGTTCTGATCCTGCTGCTGCTCATGACCCGGCTGCGGGTCAACGGCTTCGCCGCCCTGCTGCTCGTCGCGGTCGGCGTCGCGCTGGTCCAGGGCATCCCGGTGGCGACCATTCCGGATGTCCTCTCCGAGGGCATCGGGGGCCAGATCGGCGACACCATGCTGACCATCGGGCTCGGCGCCATGATCGGCCGTGTCATGGGGGATTCCGGCGCCGCCCAGCGAATAGCGGGCACGCTCCTCGACGCCTTCGGCCCGCGCTGGGTCCAGGTGGCCATGGTGGTCACGTCCATGCTGATCGGCGTGACCATGTTCTACGAGGTCGCGTTCATCATCATCGTGCCCATCGCGTTCACCCTGGTCAGGGTCACCGGGGCGAATCTGCTCTGGGTCGGACTGCCGATGTCCATCACCCTGTCCACGATGCACAGCTTCCTGCCACCGCACCCCGGCCCCACCGCCGTCGCCGCCACGTTCCACGCCTCCGTCGGACTGACGCTGTTCTACGGCCTGTTCATCGCCGTCCCCGCCGGCGTGCTGATCGCCCTGGTCTGGCCCCGCCTTCCGTTCGTCAAGGCGATGTCGCCCTCCATCCCCCAAGGGCTGGTCAGCGAGCGGGAGTTCAGCGACGAGGAGATGCCCGGCCTGGGCTGGGCGCTGGGTGTGGCGCTCTTCCCCGTGGCGCTGATCGTGGCCGCCGCCGTCACCGACATGGCCACCTCCACCGAGAGCCCGTTCCTGAACTTCGTCGCCTTCATCGGCTCCGCGCCGATCGCGCTGCTGCTGGCCCTGTGCCTGGCGATGTGGGCCTTCGGGCCGCGGATCGGCCGCAGCCTGGAGGAGGTCGGCGCCTCCTGTGCCTCGGCGGCCAAGGCGATGGCGATGATTCTCCTGGTGATCGGCGCCGGCGGGGCCTTCAAGAACGTCCTCGTCGAAGGCGGGATCTCCGACTACATCAAGGACACCACGGACAGTTGGTCCATCTCACCGATCGTCCTCGCCTGGCTCGTCGCCGTCATCCTCCGGATCGCACTGGGCTCGGCGACGGTCGCCGTCGTCACGGCCTCCGGTGTGGTGCTGCCGCTCCTGGCGGGCAGTGGGGTCCACCCGGAGATCATGGTGCTCGCCGTCGCCTGCGGCTCCATCGCGTTCTCCCACGTCAACGACCCCGGATTCTGGCTGTTCAAGGAGTACTTCAACCTTTCCGTCATCGAGGCGATCAAGGTCCGTACCAGCTATACGACGGTGCTCGCCGTCCTCGGTCTGGGCGGCGTCCTGGCGGCCGAGTGGGTCCTCGACGTCCTCAACCTGTGAACGCCCCCTGCACCCGGCCTCTTCCGGCCCAAAGGCCGCCTCACGCGACGGCTGTCCACCGCGCTGGCCGTCCGGTCCGAAGAAGCGGAGGCGGACGGCTGGCTGCGGCTGGAGGTGACCTTCCAGGATTCACGGCACGCCGAATGGGCACTGTGGCAGCTCGCCACGAACGCGGAAGCCCTGGCCCCGCAGTGGTTGCGTACCTCACTGCGCGACCGCGCCGCCGCGATCGCCACCCGCTACGCTGCTCAGCCACTTCAATGACTCCGGTGCCGCCACGCACTGTGCTGCCGTGACCGCCGCGCACCACGACCGATCCTGGTCAGGACAGCACGCGATAGGTCACATGCGTGACCGAGCCGGCTGCCCGCGAGGCCACCTGTTCGAGACGCAGCGGCGGTACGCCGTCGAAGAGCCGCGTACCGCCGCCGAGCGTCACGGGCACGATGTGCAACCGCAGTTCGTCGATCAGGCCGGCCGCGAGGTACTGGTTGACCGTGGTCGCGCCGCCGTGGATCGACACGTCGCCGTCCCCGGCCACCTCGCGCGCCTGACGCAACGCGGATTCGATCCCGTCGGTGACGAAGTGGAAGATGGTGCCGCCCTCCATCGGCTGCGGGTCGCGCGGGTGGTGGGTGAGTACGAAGACCGGAGCGTGGTACGGGGGGTTGTCGCCCCACCAGCCCTTCCACTGAGGATCCCACTCGCCACGCACGGGTCTCGAACATCCAGGAGTGCAGCCTGTCGCCCCAGCCGTCGCCGCCGTCGTCGCCGAACGGCCGCTCCTCGGTCTGATTGAGTCCGGCCGAGTAACCATCGGCCGAGACCGACAGGTCGCAGGTCACTCTGCTCATCGCTCTCTCTCCTCCACGGGTGTGCTGCCAGGCGGGGTCCCAGCATGGTTCATCAGACGTCGGACCGTCAGCGATCGACGGAACGCGCCCTCCGTGGCCACGACGCGGAATGCGCCGCACACCGGCGTCCCCTGGGCGGCGATGTGTGCGAGGCACAATTGCCCCACCCCCTCACTCCTGCCGAAGGACTCACGACATGAGCAGCAGCGCGGACGCGATCAAGTCGGTCCCCCTCACCCCTGAGCTGTACGACTACGTGGTGGCCCAGGCGGAACCGCGAACCCCCGTCCAGGAAAGGCTGATCGCCCGCACCCAGGCGCTCGGCGGTCCCGCCCGGATGCGGGTTCCGCACGAGCAGGGCGTCCTGCTCACCCTGCTGGCCCGCCTGACCGGCGCGCACAGCATCGTCGAAGTGGGCACCTTCACCGGCTACTCGACCCTCGCGCTGGCCGAGGGACTGGCCCCCGGCGGCCGTGTCGTCGCCTGCGACATCTCCACGGAGTGGACCTCGATCGCCCAGGAGGCATGGAAGGAGGCCGGGGTCCAGGACCGTATCGACCTCCGGATCGCCCCGGCCCTCGACACCCTCAGGGCCCTGCCGTCACAACCGCTGATCGACCTCGTCTTCCTGGACGCCGACAAACCGGGCTACCGCGCCTACTGGGACGAACTCGTGCCGCGCGTACGTCCGGGCGGGCTGCTGCTCGCCGACAACGTGCTGTACGGCGGCGAGGCGGCACGTACCGACGCCGAGGGCAACGCCCTGGCGATCCGGGAGTTCAACGCGCACGTCCGCGCCGACGACCGGGTCGAGTCCGTGCTCCTGCCCATCGCGGACGGCCTGACTCTCGCCCGCAAACGCTGACGCCGGGGGCGCCACCGCACTCCTCTTCACCGCTCGGTCACGCCTCTTGCGCACCATGACCATCAATTACCTCAACTGCACCTTCCGTAACGGGAGTTCGTATGATGCCGCCATGGCAAGTCACGGGGATCTCATAGCAGGGCGCTACCGCATCACGGCACCACTGGGACGCGGCGGAATGGGCACGGTCTGGCGGGCGAGCGACGAACTGCTCGGCCGCGCCGTCGCGATGAAGGAGCTGCACGTCGACGAAGGGCTCTCGCCCGCCGAGGCCGAGAGCCGGCGCGAACGCACGATGCGCGAGGCGCGCTCGGTCGCGCAGGTGAAACACCCGGGCGTCCTGGTCCTGCACGACGTCGTCCAGCACGAGGCGCAGCCCTGGCTCGTGATGGAGCTGATCGACGGCCGCTCGCTCGCCGACCGGATCGCCATGGACGGCCCGGTCCCGCCCGCCGAGGCCGCGCGTATCGGTCTCGCCCTGGTGGCCGCGCTGCGCGCCGCGCACACGGCCGGGGTGCTGCACCGTGACCTCAAGCCCGCGAACGTACTCCTGGAGGCGGCAACGGGGCGGGTGGTGCTGTCCGACTTCGGGATCGCGCAGGTCGACGGGCAGACGACGCTGACAGAGGTGGGCGCGTTCGTCGGCTCCCCGGAGTACACCGCCCCGGAGCGGATGTCGGGGAGGCGGACGGGCCCGGAGTCCGATCTGTGGTCGCTCGGTGTGCTGCTCTGCGCCGCCGTTGAGGGGGAGTCGCCGTTCCGCCGCGACTCGGTGGCGGGGGTGCTGCACGCCGTGGTGATGGACGAGGTCAAGGTGCCCGACTCGGCCGGTCCGCTGCTTCCCGTCCTGAACGGGCTCCTTGAGCGCGATCCCGGCCGGCGGCTCGGCGCGGACGAGGTGGAACGGTCCCTGCGCGGATTTCTGACGCAGGAGCGGATGCCGACCGTGCCGCACGTGCCGGTGCCCAAGTCCGGTGCGCCGTCCGATTCCGGCGCCCCGGTCGTGCTCGGCTCCGCCCCCGCACCGGCCGGGCGCCCCCGGATCCGCAGGGCGCTTCTCGCCGGAGCCCTGGCCACCGTCCTCGCGGCGGGTGGCACCGGTGCGTGGGTGCTCACGAGGGACGATCCCGGTCAGGGGACAGAGGCGACGGGGAACGACGGTCCCGCGGAGGAGGTACGGGAGGACCGGGATTCCAAGGCGCCGACGGCGAACCCTTCCAAGAGCCCCTCCAAGCCGAAGGATCTCGGCAAGAATCCCTCCGACACGCCCGAACCGCTGGACGACGGCAAGGGCAAGGACAAGGACGCGAAGCCGACGGAGGCCCCGCCGGCCGCTGATCCGGCCCCCGAGGGCTACCGTACGGTCTCCGATCCGTCGGGCTTCACGATGGTGACGCCCAGGGGCTTCGTACGCGTCGACGAATCGCCCCGCGTCTTCTACAACTCGCCGGACAACGCCTTCCGTATCGGCGTCCATCCCCAGCCGCTCGACCCGGCCGGCCCCGCCGCGGTGATGCGGCAGGCGCACCAGTCGGGTCCGTCGGACTACCCCGGCTATCGGGACGGCTCGGTCCGCGAGACGACGCACAACGGCTTCCCCGCCGCCGTCTGGGAGTTCACCTGGGACGGCGCCGCGGGGGACGGCGGGCCGCGCCGTACGTTCGACCTGAGCTGGGACGAGGGCGGCAAGATGTACGACCTGTGGGTCTCCGCGCCGGCCGGTCGGGCGGCGGAGGGCGAGACCCACTTCATCGAGGCGCACAGGTCCTTCGAACGGACGGGCTCCTGAGCGTCCGGCCTGACGGAAGCGATTGTCAGTTCAGAGTTTCCTGAATCCACGATTCTGTGTATGGTCAGCGTGTGCTGAACCTTGCCGCTGACATCGAGGTGCTGGCCCGCTTCGGGCGCGCGCTGGCAGATCCCCTCCGCTGCCGACTGCTGCTCGCGCTGCGTGAAGCCCCGGCACATCCCTCCGACTTGGCCGACACGCTGGGTATCTCCCGTACCCGGCTGTCGAACCATCTCGCCTGTCTGCGGGACTGCGGCCTGGTGGTCGCCGTCCCCGTCGGGCGCCGTGTGCGGTACGAGCTGGCCGACGAGCGCCTGGGGCATGCCCTGGACGATCTGCGGTCCGCCGTGGTGGCCGTGGCCGACGACCGCACATGCCCGGACGCCGAAGAGAAGGACTGCTGCTGATGACTGTTCAGGTGTCCCTCGGCTCCTCACCCGCACGACGGGACGTCCTGACCCGGCGTATCAGGCTGCTGGTCGCCGCGACGATCGTCTACAACGTGATCGAGGCGGTGGTCGCGATCACCGCCGGGACACTGGCCTCGTCGACCGCGTTGGTCGGCTTCGGCCTGGACTCGGTTGTCGAGGTGTCGTCGGCCGCGGCGGTGGCCTGGCAGTTCTCCGCGCGCGAGCACGCCGTACGGGAGGCGCGGGAGAAACGGACGCTGCGGATCATAGCGGTGTCGTTCTTCGCCCTCGCCGCGTACGTGAGCGTCGACGCCGTACGGGCCCTGACCGGCGACGGGGAGGCGGACAGCTCGGTCGTCGGCATCGCGCTGGCCGCGCTGTCGCTGGCGGTCATGCCGTTCCTCTCCGCCGCCCAGCGCCGGGCGGGCCGCGAGCTGGGGTCGGCGTCCGCCGTAGCGGACTCCAAGCAGACCCTGCTGTGCACCTATCTCTCCGCCGTCCTGCTGGTGGGCCTGGTGGCGAACGCGACCCTCGGCTGGTCGTGGGCGGACCCGGTGGCCGCCCTGGTCATCGCCGCGATCGCGGTCAAGGAGGGCAGGGAGGCGTGGCGCGGCGAGGGCTGCTGCGTCCCGGCCTCGGTCACCGTCGACGCGGACGCGGTCACCGCCGCCAAGGCGGACGCCGGGGACGCCTGCGGCTGCGCACCTGGATGCGACTGCTGCAACTGACCCCGGTCCGGGCGGAGTTGCCGCCCGACTGAATTCCGTACGGCCTCCGGGGGCCGCGCTTTACGACAAGGTGTCCCCCCCGTCGCTCAGGCACGCCCTCACACGGCCGCGACCGCGCCGGCTCCGGCGGTACTCGGAGCCGTACACCCCTCACATCGAACATCTCTCAACGTGCCCTGCCGAGGAGCAGATATGAGCATGCCCGAAAACGGGTCGACCGATCAGAAGGCCCCGGCCGAGAGCGGGTTGGTGCGTCGCCGCTGGCTCGCTCTGGCCGCCCCCGTCTTCGGACTGATGATCGTCGGACTGGACGCGACGATTCTGACCGTCGCCCTTCCGACTCTGGCCACCGACCTGGACGCGACCACCACCGAACTCCAGTGGTTCACGGACGGTTACACCCTTCCCTTCGCGGGTCTGCTCCTCGCGATGGGAGTGCTGGGTGACCGTATCGGCCGCCGACTGGTCCTGATCGGGGGTCTGTTGCTCTTCGGTGTGGGCTCCGCGCTCGTCATGGCGGTCGACACTCCGAACGGTCTGATCCTCGCCCGTGTCGTCATGGGCGCGGGCGCCGCGGCCATCACCCCGCTCGCCCTGTCGATCGTGCCGCTGATGTTCCCGCCCGAGGAGCGGTCGCGTGCGATGGCGATCGCCACCGCCGGATTCGCGCTCGGGCTGCCGCTCGGGCCGCTGGCGGGCGGGTGGCTGCTGAGCAACTTCTGGTGGGGTTCGATCTTCCTCATCAACATCCCGGTCATCGTCGTCGCCGTCGTGGGAATCCTGCTGTTCGTGCCGGAGACCCGCGACCCGAACGCCAAACGGCTCGACCTCGTCGGCGCCGCCCTGTCCCTGGTCGGTGTCTCCGCCTTCGTCTACGGCGTCATCGAGGTGCCGAACGCCGGGTGGTCCGACCCCCTCGTGCTGCTGACGATGATCGGCGGGATCGTCCTGATCGGGCTGCTGGTGGTCTGGCTGCGCCGCGCCGCCAACCCCCTGGTGGACCTCGGTTTCTTCCGTAACGCCCGCTACACCTGGTCCACCGTGGCGATCTCCTCGGTGATGTTCATCCTCTTCGGCGTCCTGTTCGTCGTGCCGCAGTTCCTCCAGCAGGTCCAGGGCAAGGACGCCATGGACACCGGGCTGCACCTGCTGCCCATGATCGGCGCCCTGGTGGTCGCCGCAGGTGTCGGAGGCCGGCTCGTGGGCCGTATCGGTACCAAGGCGATCGTCGCGATCGGCATGGTGCTGTGGGTCGTCGGCCTCGGCCTGCTGGCGACGGTGGAGGCCGACACCGACTTCCTCCTGACGGGCACCGCGCTGGCCGTCATGGGCGCCGCCCTGGGCTTCACGATGCCCACCACACTGGACGCCATCCTCAGCTCGCTGCCCGCCCACCAGATGGGAGCCGGATCGGCACTTGCCAACGCCTGTCGGCAGATCGGTGCCTCCGTCGGTGTCGCCGTTCTGGGCAGTTCGCTCAACTCGGTCTACCGCGGCAACGTCGAGGACGACATCCCCGCCGCGCTTCCGGCTCCGGCACGGGAGGCGATCGGCGACAACGTGGCGGGGGCCGCCAAGGCGGCGGAGAGTCTGCCCGCCGAGCAGGCCCGTGCCATCGCCGACTCGGCGCGCGACGCCTTCGTCGCAGGAATGTCGACGGTGGCGCTGATCTGCGCCGCGCTCGCCGCCGTCGTCGCGGTGCTGGTGGTGGCGCTGCTGCCGGCCCGCGCGAAGGAGCCGCTGGTCGGAGGAACGGCAGCGGAGGCCCAAGGGGCCACCGCCTAGCGGCACTTGTGGACCGTCCCGGAGACGTGCAGCGGGGGCGGACACCGTACGCGTACGGTGTCCGCCCCTCGGCGCGGCGGGCCGACCGCCGCGGCTCCGCTCAGGCAGACCGGTGTTCGCTCTCCAGCGTCTCCTTCAGACGCTGGAGAGTGACCTTCATCGTCCCGCGGTTGTGGGTGGCCCGGTCATGGATGCCGCTGACGCGCGGGCCGATGAAGTGCATGAGCCGTCCGCGCTGGTCGGTCCACGTCTCGGTGACCCTCGTCGCCCGGCCGGAGTCGAGAGGCTCGAAGTGGTAGCTCCAGATGGCGATGCGCAGTCCGACGGCGCGGGCGAGAAAGGTGAACTTCTCGCCCGGATCGGCCACCGTCACCGTGCAGTTGGTCGACCACGGACGGGCCTTGGCGGAGATGTTGTGGCCGGTGAAGCGCATCCCGGCCCGCAACTCCCCGGCCGTCTTGTCCTTCACGTCGCCGCCCGTGCACTCGGGGCTCCAACGGCCCATCCCGGCGACGTCGGTCACCGTGTCGTACACGACGCGCGGTGGGACGCCGATCTCTATCGTCTCGGACACGTGGTCGCTCATGTGCGTCTCTCTTCCAGGTCGGTCAGCAAAAAACCCCCGTGCGTCGCACGAGGGGCGGTCATCGGCAGATCCAGTTGCAGACGGCGGCGAGGGCGCCGATCGACGTCAGGGCCGTGGGGGCCGCGGCGAACGAACAGGCCGCGCCGAAGACCACGGAGGACGTGAGGGAGGTACAACATCGGACGTTGGTCAGCAGATGGCGGCGCCGGGCGGCGACCGGGCAGGGCGAACCGGCGTCCGGCTCCGGGCTCCTGCCCGGCGCCATCCGGGCCAGCGCCTGCGCGAGGGTGAGACGTCCGCACTTCACGCGGGCCGCGCAGTCCGCGCGCATCTCGATCAGGTTGCCTATACGGTCGCTGAAACGGAGGGTGAACCGTCCACGCGGCAGGGAGGTGCACAGCGCCTCGCTCAGCTGCGCCAGCAGATGATGACGCTGCCTCAGATGCGCCTGCTCGTGCGCGAGGACCGACTGCACCTCCTCGCGGGTGAACTCCGCCAGGACGACATCGGAGATGACGGTGTGCCCGCGGTGTGCCCCACGGCCCGGAACGCTGTAGGCGAGCGGCTGCCGGCTGGGCAGGACGACCGCCGACAGATGCTGCGCCGCGACCCCGAACAACTCCAGGAGTGCCACGTGCCGTTCACGCCGCTTGCGCGCCCGGCGGCCCACCTGGACGTAGGCCGCGATCACCCGGAAGATGAAGATCCAGGCGAGGACCACGGCCGACGCGTCGGCAGGCAGCCGTAGTGTCCGATGGGTCAGGATCTCCTCCAGCCCCGCGAACAGGGCGTAGGTCCCGCACAGCAGTGCGCTCAGCCCGCCGACGCATCCTGCGAGCCACAGGCACAGCGCCGCGCACGGGGCCCGCTGCGGCCAGCGCGCCGAGGTGACCACAGTGGTCGCTGTGGCGATCAGCAGCACGGACAACAGCACAAGACAGAGCGCATCCACGTAACCCCCCGTTACATCGATCGTTTTGTCGCGCCGGTGGGCTGAACGACCCCTCGTTCAGCCGGCCGCCGCACCCACTGCGGCAGCCGCGCGGTTCCTACGTCACCTCGTGTCGCGGTCCTGCTGGTTGAGCGTCTCGGCCAGTGCGGCCCGTGCTTCGGGACTGATGACGTCGACGAACCGGAGCATCGCCTCGTGCTCGTCCCCGGCGATGCCCAGAGCGTCGGTCATGAGCTCGGCGAACATCTCCTCACGGGTGGCGACGGCACTGAACCGGTGGGCCCGGGTGTGTGAATCCTGGGTGACCAGGCCCTTGCGCGCGAGGCGCTGAAGGGTGGTCATGACGGTGGTGTACGCGAGTTGTCTTTCGGCCAGCGCCTCATGGACCTCGCGCACGGTCTGCGGCTGACCGGACTGCCACAGAGCATCCAGAACCGCTCGCTCAAGGTCGCCCAGTCTCGCCATGGCGATCAGCATAGGACATTCGGGCGGCGCTTGACTATCCACGTAGTACTACTGCGATAGTAGCCATCGCCGCGGTCGGACTCGATCACCGATACCCGACCGTGCGCCGCAACTTCTGCTGCCAGAATTCCAGGGGGATTCAATGGAACTCGCTGCCATGCTCGGCTGTCCCGACGCCGCCTACCGTCAGCCGGCCCAGGAATGGGAAGCCTCGGTGACCGAGGCCCTGCGGGGCGCCTTCGCCGCGCACGCCGAACACAACGCCTTCTACCGCGCCCAGGCCGACGCACTGGGCATCAAGCCGGACGACATCGCGACACTCGCCGACCTGGTGAAGATCCCGCTGCTGCCGGTCCGGATGTTCAAGCAGCCCGACGCGCATGTGCTGATGACCGCCTCGCTGACCGACGTCGAGCTGGAGATCCGCAGCACCGGCACCGGCGGTGTGCCCAGCGTGGCGCGCCGCGACGTGACCACCGTCAGCCGTGTGATGAGCGCGATCTTCGCCCAGTACCGGGAGTTCTTCCAGGTCGGAAAGGGCGCGGGACTCTTCCTGTGCCCGTCCACCGCGGAGACGCCCGAGATGGGGATGGTCAAGGCGTTCAACGTCCTCAACGGGCTGCTCGACGTACACGCCTATGTGGTGCGCGACTACGCGTTCGACCCGCAGGAGGCCATCGGTCTGCTCGACTCGTGGGAGGAGTCGATGACGCGCCACATCATCGGCCCGCCGTTCCTCGTCGGCCGGCTGCTGCGCTTCCTGGAGCTGGAGGACATCACCCTCAAGCTCGACCCCGACTCGCTCGTCATCACGCTGGGCGGCTGGAAGCGGTACACCGGAGAGAGCATCAGCCGGGAAGAGTTCAACGCCAAGATCGAGAAGTACCTCGGCATACCCGCAGACCGGGTCCGCGACATGTACGGCATGATCGAGTCGAACATGCTGGCCATCGAGTGCGAGCACCACCGCAAGCACGTGCCGCCGTGGTCGTACATCAGCATCCGCGACGTCGAGAACACGGACGTCGAACTGGCGCCGGGCAAGACCGGCGTGATCGCCCTGCTCGACGCCCTCAGCTCCTCCTACCCGGCGTTCATCCTCAGCGAGGACGTCGGCGAGGTCGACCACACACCGTGCCCGTGCGGCCGGACCGGCCAGACGGTCTCCTTCCGCCGGCGCCTCCAGGGCGCCGAACTCGGCTGCTGCGCGGTGAGCATCGAGAAGTTCATCGACAGCCAGGAGATCGTCGCCGAGTGCGAGGTCCCCGCCGCTGCCGATGCCGCCGCCACCGCTTCCGTGGAGGGCTGAACACGTGCCGCGCTACAGCCCCACCGTGGTGGACCACTTCACCACCCCGCGCAACCCCGGCGAACTGGAGAACCCCGACGTACGGGCGTTCATCGGCAACCCGGTCTGCGGAGACCAGATCATGCTCACCGCCGCCGTCAATGACGGCCGGGTGACCGAGATCCGCTTCCGCGCCCACGGCTGCGCCGCCTCCCTCGCCGCGGCGAGCGTCATCACCGAGGCCGCCCTCGGCAGCGAACTGCGGGAAATCCAGGCGTGGGACGACGAGCGGGTGGAAACGCTCCTCGGCGGCCTGGCCCCCGACCAGCGACATGTGGCCGCCCTCGGCCGACAGGTGGCACACCGCCTGGTCAGCAACCACCAGGACGGAGTGGACGATGACGCACCCCTCATCTGTGCGTGACCCGCTGCCGGCCCTGCCGGACCCGACGGGCATCTATCTCGACCACGCCGCCACCAGCCCGGTCTGCCCCGAAGCGGCCGAGGCCGTACTGCGCGGCATGCGCATCACCGGCAACCCCTCCAGCCGGCACGCCGCGGGCGACAAGGCCAAGGAGGCGCTGGAATCCTCCCGCGTCCAGCTGGCCGAACTGCTGGACTGCTCGGCGGACGACGTCGTGTTCACCGGCGGCGGGTCCGAGGCCGACGCGCTGGCCGTCTGCGGCACCGTCCTGGCCGCCGCCGACCGCCGCGTCCATGTGATCACCACGGCGATCGAGCACTCCGCCGTCCTCGAATCCTGCGCGTTCGCCGCCGAGTTGGGCGCCGAGGTCACCATCGTCGGCCCGGACTCCCGAGGCTGGATCGACCCCGACGACATCCGGCGGGCGCTGCGCCCGAACACCGCCCTCGTGTCGGTGATGCACGCCAACAACGAGACGGGTGTCCTCCAACCCGTCGCCGACATCGCGGAGATCGCCCACGGGGCGGGCGCGCTGATGCACACCGACGCCGTGCAGACCGCCGGCAAGGTGAGCCTCGCGGACATCGGTGCGGACCTGGTGTCGGTCTCGGCCCACAAGTTCTACGGCCCCAAGGGCGTCGGCGCGCTCAAAGTCGCCCCGCACGTCACGCTGTCCCCGCTGATCCGGGGCGGCAGCCAGGAACACGGACTGCGAGCCGGAACCGAGAACGTCCCCGGCATCCTCGGCATGGCCGCGGCGGCCACCGAGGCCCTGCGGCACCTCGCCGACCCGGCCTTCGAGGAACACCGCCGGACCCTGCGGACCGCCCTGCTCACCGCACTGCGCGAGGCGGACGGCCTTGAGGTCAACGGCCACGGCGCCCCGTGCGTCCCCGAGACCCTCAACGTCTCGTTCACCGGCATCCGCGGCGACACCCTCGTCGACGTCCTGGCCGTCCACGGCATCTGCGTCTCGGCCGGATCCGCCTGCCACGCGGGCAGCGACGAGCCCTCGCACGTCCTGACCGCCATGGGCATCGCGGCCGAACGGGCGCGCTCCTCCATACGGTTCAGCCCCGGCCGCACCACCACGCTCGCCGACATCGCCGAGGCCGCCACGGCCACCGTCGAAGCCGTCGGCAAGCTGCGCGCACTCGGCCCGGCCCTCGTACCGCAACCCAGCCACGCCTAGGAGACCGGTGCGCACCAACGAGACCCGGCCCACCGGGCACTCCACCAGCGGCCACACCGCGAGGCGGGAGTGGACCGATGGCTGACATCACCGACCAGTGGGCGCTCGCGCCCCCGCACACCACCCGTGAGGCACCGTTCGTCGCGGTGCCCGACCCCGCCGCCGCGGCACGGGTCGCGCTGGACGCGCCCGTACGGAACCTGCAGATGCTGGAACTGCAGATCACCGGCGGCGCCACCGAGATCTACCTGGCGCACCGCACCCCGGCCGGACAGGACACCAGCTTCGACGCCCTGCCCGGCACCCGCGACGGAGACCCCACACAGGTCTCCAACCGGCGCCTGCTCAAAGAGATCATCACCCAGGCCCACGCCGCGGGCCTGCGGGTCCACCTCGGCGTGGACGCGCCGGCCGTCCCCGCCGAGGCGCGCACCGCGTATCTGACCCATGTCGAACAGGGCATCGAGGCAGGCGCCGACACCGTCATCGTCGGCGCCCTGCCCGCGGCCCGGTGGATCGCCGACGCCCACCCCGGCATCCCGCTGGTGGCCGGCGCCGCCCTGGGGGTGACGACCGTCGCGTACGCGGAGCACCTGCGAGCCGCCTACGGAGTACGGCGCGTCGTGATGCCCCACGCCGCGACGCTGGACGAGATCGCCGCGTTCTGCGCGGTGGAGGGCCTGGAGGTCGAAGTACCGGTGCAGACCGGCTCCGGAGCCGACTGCCACCACTGCCGGCTGCCCGACCAGCCGGGCTCAGGCCTCGGCTGCCGGGCCGGCTACCAGGAACCGCTCCAGATCGGCACCGGCCCCGGCGACCTCGGAGGATTCCTCGACGGAGCCTCCGACTGCGCCCTGTGCGACATCCCGTCCCTGGTGGCCCTCGGTGTCGCCGCCTTGCAGATCCCCGGCCGGGAGAGCCCCATCGTCCGCCAGAACGCCAAGGTCACCCAGATGTACCGGCGGGCACTGGACGGTGTGGCCAAGGGCTGGAGCACCAAGCAGACCGTCGCCGACATCGACCGTACCGAGCTGACGTGGCAGATGGGCTGGGTGCCGCGCATGTGCGAGCAGCGGCGCTGCCGCTTCCGCGACACCCCTCAACGCCGCGCCCACGTGTGAGCCGGGAGACGATCCATGACCGTTGAAATACGCCTGACCACACCGGCTCGGCTGACGGAAGTCCTCGACCTGCCCGTCGACGCCGTCAGCATCGGGCAGGAGGGCTGCGCCGCGAAGCTGCCGGAGCCGGCGGTACTGCGCGAGGCGGTCGGACGCGTCCGTGCCGCCGGACTCCGGGCCGGTCTCGTCCTGCCCGCCGGATGGCAGCGCGGCGCCGCCGACCTCGTCACCCTCACCACCGCACTGGCCGAGGACGGACCGCTCACCGTGAGCGTCAACGACCTGGGCACCCTGGCCGTACTCGCCGCGCGGTCCCTGCCGAACTGCGAACTCGCGGTGGGACTGGCCCTGTTCCCCGGACGACCGCACCACTCCGCCGAAGCCCCCCGTGGCCCGCTGGAAGCGGCCGTGTACGAGGACGGCTACCTCGCCGAACTCGAAGAGTTCGGGGTACGGATCCTGGAGACGGATGCCGACGCCGTCGTACCCGAACGGCCCGGCTGGTCGACCCGGCGCCTCGCCGACGTCACACCGGTGGCCTGGGCCCGCTCCTGCCCCACCGCCCGCCACCACCAACAGGCCCCGCCGGACTGTCACACCCTGTGCGACACCCCCACCAGCCTGGTCGCCGCCCAGCGGTGGCAGCTCGGGCACGGCCACCGCGAGCCCATCCCGGTCGCCGACCGCCCCCGCCAAGTGCCGCTGACGGTGTACGGCAACGCCGTCTACGCCACCTCGACCACCGCAACGCCCCAGGGGGACGACGTCATCATCGACGCCCGTTTCCACGCCCCGGACGCACTGGCCGACCGCATCACCACCCTCCGTCCCCATGCGACGGCGGCGTCTTTCTAGGAGACCGTCATGGTTGACCTCGCTTTGAGCAGTGATCAGCAGGACATCGTCGACCAGGCACGGGCGGTGGCCCGCCGCTGCCTGGCACCCCGCGCCACCACCCACGACCGCACCGCCGACTTCCCCCGCGAGAACATCGCCGACCTGCACGAGGCCGGACTGCTCGGGCTGCTCGTCCCCGAGGAGTACGGCGGCACCGGCGCCGACCTGACCGCGTGGGGACTGGCCGTCGCCGAACTCGCCGAAGCCTGCGGATCCACCGCCCTGATCTTCGCGATGCACTCGGGCGCCGCGCGGCTGCTCGCCGCCGACGCCGGCACCAACCCCGTCGCGGCACGGATCCTCAAGGAGATCTGCGCCGACGGCCGACTGCTGAGCTGGGCATTCTCCGAACCCGGAACCGGCGGCAACATCCTCAACCCCCAACTGCGCGCCACCCACGACGGCGACCAGGTGCATCTCGTCGGCACCAAGGCGTTCTGCACCGGAGCCGGCCACGCCGACTACTACGTCATCAACGCCCACAGCGGCGAAACCGAATTCCGCCGCAGCCAGACCATGGCCCTGCTGCCCGCCGGCCAGGACGGCCTCACGGTCAAGGAGACCTGGGACGCGATGGGCATGCGCGCCAACAGCGCCAACACCCTCCTCCTCAACTGCCGTATCCCGGCGGAGAACTGCGTCGGCGGCCACGGCGGCGGCATGCCCCTGCTCACCCACGCCCTCCCGGCACTCATCCTGGGACTGGCCGCCGCGTCCCTCGGAATCGCCCGCGCCGCCCAGAACTTCGCCAACAACCACGTCATGCGCCGCACCCTCGCCCCGACCGGCCAGAGCCTGGCCGCCTTCCAGGGCGTACGACTGCACGTCGCGGACATGGCCACCACCGTGCACACCGCCCGACTGTCCCTCCTGCACGGCGCGTGGACGGCGGAGAACGACCGACTCGAAGCACTCGGCGCCCTCAACATGACCAAGTACGTGTGCAACCGGGCCGCCATCACCGTCGCCGACACCGCCATGCAAGTCACCGGCGGCCACGGCTTCCTGCGCTCCAACCCCCTCGAACGCCACTACCGCGACGCCCGCGCCGGCGCCGTCATGGGCGCCAACCTCGACGCGCTGCGCGACATGATCGGCAAGGCCGCCCTGGGCCTGGACCCCCGCAGCGACACCATTCCCGCACCCACAGGAGAGACCCGGCCGTGACCACTCCACCCGCCGTCCCGACCGACGCGGACATTCTCGGCACCCTGCGCGAGGCGCTGGCCGAACTCCTCGAACCGGCGGACCTCGCCCAGGTCGACCTCGACTCGATCGGCCCCACCACACCGCTGCTCAGCCTGCCGCTGGACTCCATCACCCTGGTCGCGGCGATGACACGGGTCGAGAACGAGTTCGAGGTCTTCATCCCCGAGCAGAAGGCGTTCGGCTTCCAACAGGTCGGCGACATCGCCGACTTCGTCCGCGAGCGGGTCCAGGCCAAAGCCGCCCGCGCCGCCAAGTGAAGGACCAGTCCATGGCCGTCCACACCATCGACGAACACCAGCTGGACTACCGGACCATCGGCGACCACAGCGCGGGCGTCACCGTCCTCGACTCCCGCGGCGTCACCGCCGAAGTCACCTACGCGGAACTCGACGCACGCGCACGCGGCGCCGCCGGCGCGCTGCTGGCCCGCGGACTGGTCCCCGGCGACCGGATCCTGCTCCCGCTGCCGACCGGAACCGACCACCTCACCGCGCTGCTGGGCTGTCTGCTCGCCGGCTTCGTCCCCTGCACGATCGTCGTCCCCGGCAACCCCGACGACCCCGCGTCGACGGCCATGCGCCAGTACGCGGCCGTGGTGGGCGTGACTGAACCGGCGGCCGTCATCGCCCCGGACCCGGAGACGGCCGCCGCGCTCGCCGCCGTCCCAGGGCCCACATACCTGAGCGTCGCCGATCTTGACCACCCGGCGCTTCCGGTGGGGGAGTTGCCCGTACGCCGCCCCGACGACCCCCATCACATCCAGCTCACGTCCGGCTCCACCAGCGCCCCCAAGGCGGCGGTGCTGACCTGCGCCCAGGTCACGGCCAACGTCCGGGCCATCCACACGGCGCTGGACATGACGCCGGAGCGCGACCGCGTCTGCCACTGGCTGCCGCTCCACCACGACATGGGCTTCATCCTCACGCTGTCGACCCTGACCAAGGGGGTCCCGCTGGATCTGATGCCGTCCATCAGCTTCCTGCGCGACCCGCTGTCCTGGATGCGGCACATGTCCGGGCGCGGCGCGACCATCACCACCGCACCCCCATTCGGATACCGCACCGCCACCGACCGCTACCGCCGCACCCCCGACCCCGATCTCGACCTCTCCCGTCTACGGCAGGCGTACGTCGGGGCCGAACCCATCCCGCTGGGCGTGCTGACGGACTTCCGCGACACGTTCGCCAAGCACGGGTTCGCCGAAGAGACCTTCATCCCCTGCTACGGCATGGCCGAGACCGTCCTGGCCGCCACCATGGCCCTCGACCGCCGGGCGGCGGGTGAGCTGAGCTGGGGCCGTACGAAGGCCGTACGGCTCGACCGCGAGGACCTGCACCACAACAACAAGGTCACCGACTGCGCCGGAGACCGGCCCTCCCTCACCGTCGTCGCCTGCGGACGGCCCCTCGGCGGACTGACCGTCGAAATCCGCGACACCGACGGCACCTCGCTCCCGGACGACGAGATCGGCGAGATCCATCTGCGCGGCGACTTCGTGATGGCCGGATACCTCGGCCCCGGCGGGGTACCCCGTCCCCTCGACAACCGCACCCACGCCACCGGCGACCTCGGTTTCACACGGGACGGGGACCTCTACATCGTCGGCCGCGTCAAGGAACTCGTCATCGTCAACGGCCGCAACCTGCCGCCGTACGACGTGGAGCAGAGCATCGAGACGCACCCGGACATCGACGCCGGCAACAGCGCCGTCTTCTCCCACACGGACGACACCGGCGAACGCGTGACCGCCGTCGTCGAGACCCGCGTTCGCGCAGACGACCACGACCGGATCCGACGCGAAGTCGCCATGCTCGTACGCCAGTCGTACGGCTTCAACCTCCACGAGGTGATCGTCCTCAAACGTGGCGGCATCCCGCGTACCACCAGCGGCAAACGCCGCCGCGGTCAGCTTCGCGACCACTACCTGACCGGAGGGTCGGCCTAAATGACGCACAGCACCGTGCCCCGTCCGCCACAGCCCGTGCGGACCGCACCCGACGAACAGCGTCAGCGGCGGTTCCGCCGTGTCATGGCCGAACTGCCCGCCGGCGTCACGGTGCTGACCACCACATCCCCCCATGGACCCGTCGGCATGACCACCAGCGCCGTCACCTCGCTGTCCATGGACCCCATGCTCGTCCTGGCCTGTCTGCACCACCGCTCCGGCACACTGGACCTGATCCTGCGTCACCAGGCGTTCGCGGTGAACGTCCTGCCGGACACGATGGACGACATTTCGCAGATCTTCGCCGAAAAGCCGTTGCTGGAGCGGTTCTCCGGCGTACCGCACCACTACGAGGACACCGTGCCCGTCCTGGACGACGCGCTCGCCTCGATCACCTGCCGGGTGCACACCACGTATCCCGGCGGGGACCACACCATCCTCATCGGCTCCGTCACGAATGCCGACGCGGACACTGACGCCGCCGGCGACGCCGAGCGAGGACGAGGCCGGCCCCTGGTACGTCACCGGGGCGCGTACCGGGGCCTCACCTGACCGAGTCTGCCGACGGCAGGTCCCCCCGCCCGCTGTCGGCAGGCTCCTCCCACCGGAGTCAGGGGGATGCGACCAGGAAGTCCCTGAGGAGCGCCGACGTCTCATCGGGCCGCTCAAGACTCGGCAGGTGACTGCCCCAGGGCAGGTGCACATGCCGGGTGTCGGCGAGCCGTACGGCCAGATCGGCGGCGACCTGCTGGAAGTAGTCCAGGTCCAGCGCGCCCGACACCACCAGGGTCCGCGCCTTGATCGCCGACAGGTCGCTCTCCTCCTCCACCTGGTCGAACTCCTCTTCCGCGGCGAGCTGCACCTCGTACGCGTGCCGCTGCATGCCCCGCACCTTCTCGCGCACCTCGTCGCCGGCCTCCGGGCTGAGCCAGGTGCGTACGTTCAGCTCGACCGCGCCGTCCAGGTCGTCGGCGTCGATCAGCGTCTCCTCCTCCTCGTCGAAGGCGTCCAGCTCCGCGGTGGGCTCATGGAACGGCGATCCGGCGCACAGCAGCGCCAGCGCGCTCACCCGGCCCGGCCAGCGGGCCGCGAACTCGACGGCGACCCGGCCTCCGTAGGAGGAGCCGACGACGGCCGCCCGGTCGATGTCCAGCGCGTCCAGCAGCGCGAGCACGTCGTCGGCGTCGTTGTTGGGCCGGTCCGGTACGGGAGTCTCCCCGTATCCCCGGAAGTCGCAGCGCACGACGCGGAATCCGGCGTCCAGGAGCACCGCCCACTGGGGGTCCCACATGCGCCGGTCGCACACGGAGGAGTGCAGCAGGACGACCGTGTCGCCGGCACCCGCCACGTCATGGGAGAGCAACGTCATGTTTGTTGTGCCTTCTTTCCGCTGGTTCGGATCAGGTGGTGCTGGGCGTGGGGGACCGGTGGGCGGGCCGCGTGTGCAGCCGCATCCAGCCGTGTGGGTCGGCCGCGTGGCCGTGATGCAGATCGGTGAGCGCGTCGCGGAGCGCCAGGGTCACCGGGCCGGGCTTCGCGCCGCCGATCAGCCAGCCCTCCCCGCCGTCGCGTACCTCGCCGACGGGTGTTACCAGGGCGGCGGTGCCGCACGCGAACGTCTCGGTGATCACACCCGCCTCGCTCTCGGCCCGCCACTGCTCCACGGAGATCCGCTCCTCACGGACCGTGTGGCCGGACCCGGCCAGGAGGGTCAGCAGGGAATCGCGGGTCACTCCGGGGAGCAGTGTCCCCGTGAGGGGAGGTGATACGACGTCGGCCGACGGGCCCGAACCGCGCACGAAGAACAGGTTCATTCCACCCATCTCCTCGACCCATCGCCGCTCCACCGGGTCCAGCCAGACGACCTGCCGGCATCCCGCGTCGGCCGCCGCCTGCTGTGCGAGGAACGCGCCCGCGTAGTTCCCGGCGCACTTCGCCTCTCCCGTGCCGCCCGGAGCGGCGCGTGAGAAGTCCCGGCTGATCAGCACGGACACCGGGTCCGGCTGGTCGGAGAAGAAGCCGCCGGTGACGAAGGCGATCAGCAGGAACATGTACTCCCGCGCCGGCCGCAGCGCCAGGCACGGCTCCGTCGCGAAGAGCACCGGCCGCAAATACAGGCTGAGATGGGGATCGTCGGCCGGCAGCACACCACCGTCCGCCGCGACGAGTGCGTCCACGGCCTCCAGGAACAGCTCCTCGGGCAGCTCGGGCATCGCCAGGCGCCGGGCGGAGAGCTGGAAACGGCGCGCGTGCGCGTCGGGCCGGAACGTACCGAGTCCGCCGTCCGCCAGCCGGTGCGACTTCAGCCCCTCGAACACCACTTGGCCGTAGTGCAGCCCGGCCATGGCGGGGCTGAAGGCCAGATCACCGTACGGCAGCAGCTCCGGCCGCCCGGACCAGCCGCCCTCGGCACTCCATCTCAACGTGACCATGTGGTCCGTGAACCGCTCGCCGAAACCGGTGTTGGCGGTCCCGGCGCCGCTCGTGATCCGTGCCATGGTCAACTCCTCTCGTTCGGATCGAACCCACTCACACCGACGGCGCGAAGAAGAAAGTGTCCCGGCTCCGGAAGGCCCCCGAGTCGGAGAAGACGAAGAAGTCGGCGAACCGCACCGAGACCTCACGCCCGTCGTGCAGCACGCCTTCGAACGTGCCGTGCACGGCCCCCTCGTCGCCCTGAACGAGATGCGACGACAGCGCGTGCCGACCCTCCTTTATCACTCGTTGCTCCCGGTAGAAGCGCTCCAACTCGGCGGTGCCGACGAGAGGTTCGTAACCAGGACGACGGTAGACCGCATCCGGTGCGAAAAGTGCCACCAGCCCGGATACGTCACCCGCGTCCACCAGTTCGTAGTAGCGCTGGATCTGCCGCAGCCGGGTGTCGCCGCCGGACACTCCGTCGGAAGAAGTCATCTCCGGTGTCCCCTCGTCAGATGGCTGATGGTTGGGAGATGGCGGCCCGACGAACGATGCCGGCGACGTCGTCCAAGTGCTCGTGCAGGAAGAAGTGACCGCCGAGGAAGGTCGCGACACGGAATTCGGCGTCGGTCAGCTCCCGCCATCCCCGCAGAGCCTCGTCGTCGCCCGCCGGGTCCTCCGTGCCGCCGAGCGCGGTGACGGGCACGGGCAGCGGCGGCCGTTCGGTGAACTCGTGTGTCTCGCAGACCTGGTAGTCCGCCCTGATCACGGGGAGCAGCAGTTCCAGCAGCTCCGGGTGGTCCAGCACCTCGCCGGCCGTGCCCTGGAGGGCCTTGATGTGCTGGACGAGCCGGTCGTCCGACAGTGTGTACACCTGGCCGCCGCGGGAGCGGGGCGACAGCTGGGGCGCCGCGTACCCGGACACCACGAGATGCACGGGCGGGCGTCCGAGGCGGACCAGCTCATGCGCGAGCTCGTACGCCAGAAGCGCACCCATGCTGTGGCCGAAGAGAGCGAAGGGCTTGTCCGCCCGCTCCAGCAGGGGCCCGGCGAGCGCTTCGACGTTCTCGGTTGCCGAGGTGACGAGCGGCTCGGCGAACCGGGCGCCTCTGCCGGGGAGTTCCACCGGTACCACCTCGACGTCCCCGCCGATCGTGGACTGCCAGTCCCGGTACGTCGCGGCGCCGGCGCCCGCGTGGGGCAGGCAGAAGAGTTGAGCCGTCGCATCCGGTGCGGTCGCCGTCGGCGGGAACCAACGGCTTGCGCCGGGCCGCGGCTCGGGCTGGGGTTTCACATGCGCTCCCAAGAAGGTCGTGGGTGAGGGTGTCATGCCGTGAGGGGTCCGTCGTCGGGTGCGAGCCTCCGCGCGATCTCCTCGTCCGACAACCCCTCGACCTCGGCCAGGAGTTGTTCCAGCTCCGCCACGCTGGAGTCGGTCGCCTGCTCGGCCTCCGCCTTGGCCACCACCGCGGCCAGGTCGCCGACGGTGGGTGACTCGAACAGTGTGCGGAGTGGCAGTTCGATGGCGAAGTGTTCCCGGAGGCGGGCGACCGCCTGTGTGGCGAGGAGTGAGTGTCCGCCGAGTGCGAAGAAGTCGTCGGCGAGGCCGACGGGTTCGACGCCGAGGACTTCGGAGAACACCGCGGCGACGCGGTGTTCCACGAGAGTGACGGGCGGGACAAAGACGGACCGGTCGGCGAACTCGGGTGTGGGCAGGGCGGCGCGGTCGATTTTCCCGTTGGGCGTGAGGGGGAGGGTTTCCAGGTGTACGACGGCTGAGGGGATCATGGCGTCGGGGAGGGTGGTTTTGGCGGTGGCGCGCACGGTGTCGGCGTTGGTGTTGCCGGTGATGTATGCGGCGAGGCGTGTCTGGCCGAGGTGGTCGGTGACGGCGGTGACGACTGTGTCGGTGACGCCGTCCATGGAGCGGAGTGCTGCTTCGACCTCGCCGAGTTCGATGCGTTGGCCGCGGATTTTGACCTGGTGGTCGCGGCGTCCGAGGAATTCGAGTTGTCCGTCGGGGAGGTAGCGGACGATGTCACCGGTGCGATAGAGCCGTGCGCCTTGGATTCCGGAGAAGGGGTCGGGGATGAAGGCGGCGGCTGTTCGTGCGGGGTCTGCGAGGTAGCCGCGGCCGACGCCCGTTCCGCCCACTACCAACTCACCGGGGACACCTACTGGCACTGGTTCCAGTGACTCGTCGACGACGTAGAGTTGGGTGTTTCGGATGGGGTGGCCGATGGGTGCGCGTGTGTGGTTGATGGTGGTGTGGGGGGTGATGTGGGCGTGGGTGACGTCGTCGGAGCATTCGGTGGGGCCGTAGGCGTTGGTGAGGGGGATGTGGGGGTGGTGGGTGTGCCAGCGGGTGCAGAGGTCGGGTGGGAGTGCTTCGCCGGTGACGACGAGGTGGCGTAGGTGGGGGAGTTGGGGGGTGGTGCCGAGGGTGTCCCAGGCGTCGAGGGTGGCGCGGAGGAGTGAGGGGACGACTTCGAGGATGGTGGTGTGGTGTTGGGCTGTGTGGTGGAAGAGTGCGGTGGCGTCGAGTGCGGTGTTGTCGTTGATGATGAGGGTTTTGCCGCCGACGGTGAGGGCGCTGAGCATTTGCCAGACGCTGATGTCGAAGGTGAGTGCGGCGTTTTGGACGATGGTGTCGGTGTGGGTGAGTTGGAGGTCTTCGACTTTGGCGAGGAGGTGGTTGTCCATGCCGAGGTGTTCGACCATGGCGCCTTTGGGGCGTCCGGTGGAGCCTGAGGTGTAGATGACGTAGGCGAGGTCGTCGGGTGCGCTGTGTGGGTGGGTCGGTGGGCCTGTGGGGGTGGGCAGGTCCTCGATGAGGACAACCTTCACGTCCTGGTCTGACGCTGCGGCGAGTTGGCGTGCGCCGTGTTCGCCGTCGTGGTTGGTGAGGAGGATGGTGGCGCCGCTGTCGTTCAGGATCGCGGCGCTGCGGGTGTGTGGTGCGCGGGTGTCGAGGGGGACATAGGCAGCGCCCGCACCGAACACACCGAGCACCGCCGTCACCGCACCCACACCACGGTCGAGATAGAGAGCGACGCGCTGTGCCGGACGCACACCGGCTTGATCAAGTAGGTGGGAGAGCTGGTCCGCTCGCGTGACGAGTTCCTGATACGTCACGGTGGTGTGCTCGTCCTGGACGGCTGGGGCGTCTGGTGTGTCCGCGGCCAGCGCGCGGATCCGTTCCACCACACCACCGAGCACGTCGTCCCGGCCGGTCGCGTTCCACTCCGCCAACAGCTGGGCCCGCTCGTCCGGGGAGACCGCCGTCAGCTGCCCCACCGTCACTGGACCGGACGACGTGGCCAGCACCTCGCAGGCCCGTACGAAACCGTCCAGGATCGCCCGGCCCGTGCCCTCGGAGAACAGGTCCGTCGCGAACTCCAACGTCACGCCCAGCTCTGACCCCAACTCATCGACCAGCAGCATCACATCGAACTTGGCTGTTCCGTCCTCGACATCCAGCTGGGTCAGCTCGACACCGTCCATGGCCAGACTCGTGCGCGGTGCGTTCTGGAGGACGAACATGGCCTGGAAGATGGGGTTGCGGGACAGATCGCGGGTGGGGGCGAGTTCTTCGACCAGCCGCTCGAACGGTACGTCCTGGTGCGCGAAGGCATCGAGCGACACCTGCCGCACGTGTTCGAGGAGTTCGGAGAACGGCTCTTGTGGGTTGCTTCGGATACGGAGCGGGAGTGTGTTGACGAAGAAGCCGATGAGGTCTTCGAGTTCGGTACGGGAGCGGTTCGCCACCGGTATCCCGACGACGACTTCGTCCTGCCCTGCTCGGCGGGCGAGTAGCGCGGCGTAGACCGACTGGAGCACCATGAAGAGCGTGGTGCCGTGGTCGCGTGCGAGTGTGTTGAGCGCTTCTGTCGTGCGGGGGTTGATCCGTGCACGCAGGTGTGTGCCCTGGTAGGTGGGGATCGCTGGTCGCGGGTGGTCGGTGGGGAGGTCGAGCAGGGGCGGTGCGCCGGCCAGGGTGGTGCGCCAGTGGGCGAGTTGTTCATCCATGACGCCCGATGCCAGCCACTCGCGCTGCCAGACGCCGAAGTCGGCGTACTGCACGGGGAGTTCGGGCAGTTCCTCGCCCGCGTAGGAGGCCTGTACCTCACGCAGCAGCACCCCCACCGACCAGCCGTCCGACACGATGTGATGCATCGTCATTGCGAGGACGTGTTCGTCGTCACCCAGCGGCGTCAGCGCCCAGCGCAGGAGCGGTCCATGCTCCAGGCTGAACGGCCGGGCCGCCAGCAGCGCAGACAGTTTCTCGGCTGTCTTCTGCGCATCACCACCTTCGTCCGGATCCGTCACGGTGAAGTCGATGAGTGGTGTGTCTCCGATGATCTGGACGACGTGTCCGTCGATTTCGTCGAACTTGGTGCGCAGTACGTCGTGGCGGTGTGCGACCGTTTCCAGTGCTTGGCGGAGTCGGTCCGCGTCGAGTGGTCCTCGCAGCCGGACTACCGCCGGGACGTTGTACGACGTGCTCTCCGGCTCCAGTTGATGCAGGAACCACATGCGTTGCTGTGCGTACGACACCTCCACCGGTCCTGTGCGTTCGACCCGTACGAGTGGTATCGATGCCGCCCTGCCGGCAGCGGCGACCGCTGCGGCCAGGTCGCCGACGGTGGGTGACTCGAACAGGGCACGCAGCGGTAGCTCGATGGCGAAGTGCTCACGCAGCCGTGCCACCGCCTGCGTTGCCAGGAGCGAATGCCCGCCGAGTGCGAAGAAGTCGTCGGCGAGGCCGACGCGTTCGACGCCCAGGACTTCGGAGAACACCGCCGCGACCCGCTGCTCCTCCGTACTCACCGGCGCGACGAACACCGACCGGTCCGCGAACTCCGCCACCGGCAGCGCCGCGCGGTCGATCTTCCCGTTCGGAGTCAGCGGGAGCGCATCCAGGACCACCACAGCAGAGGGGACCATGGCGTCGGGCAGGGCGGCCCTGACAGCCGTGCGTACCGTCTCGGCGTCGGTGTTGCCGGTGATGTATGCGGCGAGGCGTGTCTGGCCGAGGTGGTCGGTGACTGCGGTGACGACTGTGTCGGTGACGCCGTTCATTGAGCGGAGTGCTGCTTCGACCTCGCCGAGTTCGATGCGTTGGCCGCGGATTTTGACCTGGTGGTCGCGGCGTCCGAGGAATTCCAGTTGTCCGTCGGGGAGGTGGCGGACGATGTCGCCGGTGCGGTACAGCCGCGCACCCGCCACACCGGAGAAGGGGTCGGGGATGAAGGTGGCTGCTGTCCGCGCGGGGTCTGCGAGGTAGCCGCGGCCGACGCCGGTTCCGCCGACCATCAGTTCGCCGGGGACGCCGATGGGTACGGGTTCCAGTGACTCGTTGACGACGTAGAGTTGGGTGTTTCGGATGGGGTGGCCGATGGGTGCGCGTGTGTGGTTGATGGTGGTGTGGGGGGTGATGTGGGCGTGGGTGACGTCGTCGGAGCATTCGGTGGGGCCGTAGGCGTTGGTGAGGGGGATGTGGGGGTGGTGGGTGTGCCAGCGGGTGCAGAGGTCGGGTGGGAGTGCTTCGCCGGTGACGACGAGGTGGCGTAGGTGGGGGAGTTGGGGGGTGGTGCCGAGGGTGTCCCAGGCGTCGAGGGTGGCGCGGAGGAGTGAGGGGACGACTTCGAGGATGGTGGTGTGGTGTTGGGCTGTGTGGTGGAAGAGTGCGGTGGCGTCGAGTGCGGTGTTGTCGTTGATGATGAGGGTTTTGCCGCCGACGGTGAGGGCGCTGAGCATTTGCCAGACGCTGATGTCGAAGGTGAGTGCGGCGTTTTGGACGATGGTGTCGGTGTGGGTGAGTTGGAGGTCTTCGACTTTGGCGAGGAGGTGGTTGTCCATGCCGAGGTGTTCGACCATGGCGCCTTTGGGGCGTCCGGTGGAGCCTGAGGTGTAGATGACGTAGGCGAGGTCGTCGGGTGCGCTGTGTGGGTGGGTCGGTGGGCCTGTGGGGGTGGGCAGGTCCTCGATGAGGACAACCTTCACGTCCTGGTCTGACGCTGCGGCGAGTTGGCGTGCGCCGTGTTCGCCGTCGTGGTTGGTGAGGAGGATGGTGGCGCCGCTGTCGTTCAGGATCGCGGCGCTGCGGGTGTGTGGTGCGCGGGTGTCGAGGGGGACATAGGCAGCGCCCGCACCGAACACACCGAGCACCGCCGTCACCGCACCCACACCACGGTCGAAGTACAGTACGACCCGCTCACCCCCTCGGACCCCACGCTCCCGCAACCCGTTCGCCACCCCGTCGGCCCGCTCCACCAACTCGGCGTACCTGACAGTGGCGTGCTCGTCCTGGACTGCGATGGCTTCCGGTGTGTCCGCCGCCAGTGCGCGGATACGCTCGACCACACCACCGAGCACGTCGTCCCGGCCGGTCGCGTTCCACTCCTCCACCAGCAGCCGGCGCTCCGACTCCGACACCGCCGTCAGCTCACCCACCACCGAGGCCGCGCCCTCCCGCGCCAGCACCTCGCAGGCCCGTACGAAACCGTCCAGGATCGCCCGGCCCGTGCCCTCGGAGAACAGGTCCGTCGCGAACTCCAGTACGACCTCCAGGGATTGCTCCTCCGGCGATTCCTCGACAATGAGAGTGAGGTCGAACTTCGCCATCCCCTCTTCTATTTGAAGGTGCTCCATCGTGACGTCCGCCAGCCCGGCAGCCGCTCCCTGGGGTGCGTTCTGGAAGACGAACATGGCCTGGAAGATGGGGTTGCGCGACAGATCGCGGGTCGGGGCGAGTTCCTCGACCAGCCGCTCGAACGGAACGTCCTGGTGCGCGAAGGCATCGAGCGACACCTGCCGCACCTGTCGCAGGAGTTCGGCGAAGGACTCGCGCGCGTTGCTTCGGATCCGCAGCGCCAGCGTGTTGATGAAGAAGCCGATGAGGTCTTCGAGTTCGGTACGGGAGCGGTTGGCCACCGGTATCCCGATGACGACTTCGTCCTGCCCTGCTCGGTGGGCGAGCAGCGCGGCGTAGACCGACTGAAGCACCATGAAGAGCGTGGTGCCGTGTTCACGCGCGAGTGTGTTGAGCGCTGCCGCAGTGCCGGTGTCGACGCGTGCGCGCAGGTGTGTGCCCTGGTAAGTAGGGATCGCGGGTCGTGGGAAGTCGGTGGGGAGATCGAGTACCGGTGGTGCGCCGGCCAGGGCGGTTCGCCAGTGGGCGAGTTGTTCGTCCATGACGCCTGATGCCAGCCACTTGCGCTGCCAGACGGCGAAGTCCGCGTACTGCACGGGGAGTTCTGGCAGTTTCTCTCCCGCGTAGGCGGCCTGTACCTCACGCAGCAGCACCCCCACCGACCAACCGTCCGACACGATGTGATGCATGGAAAGGGCGAGTATGTACTCCTCGTCTCCGACCCGGCTCAACACCCAGCGGCTCAGCGGACCACCGTCGAGTGCGAACGGCAAGGCCGCGAGATCGGCCGCGAGCTGTTGGGCGACCGCGTCGGCGTCCTCGGCTCCACGCAGGTCGTTCTCCGTGAAGTCGATGAGTGGTGTGTCTCCGATGATCTGGACGACGTGTCCGTCGATTTCATCGAACATGGTGCGCAGTACGTCGTGGCGGTGTGCGACCGATTCCAGTGCTTGGCGGAGTCGGTTCGCGTCGAGCGGTCCTCGCAGCCGGACTACGGCCGGGACGTTGTACGACGTGCTCTCCGGCTCCAGTTGATGCAGGAACCACATGCGCTGCTGTGCGTACGAAACCTCCACCGGACCTGTTCGCTCGACCCGTACGAGTGGCACCGACGCCGACCCACCGGCAGCGGCCACCACCGCGGCCAGGTCACCCACCGTCGGTGACTCGAACAGGGCACGCAGTGGCAGTTCGATGGCGAAGTGCTCACGCAGCCGTGCCACCACCTGTGTGGCGAGGAGCGAATGCCCGCCGAGCGCGAAGAAGTCGTCGGCGAGACCGACGGGTTCGACGCCGAGGACTTCGGAGAACACCGCCGCGACCCGCTCCTCCTCCGCACTCACCGGCGCGACGAACACCGACCGGTCAGCGAACTCCGCCACCGGCAGCGCCGCGCGGTCGATCTTCCCGTTCGCAGTCAGCGGGAGCGCATCCAGAACCACCACCGCCGACGGCACCATCGCGTCAGGCAGTGCGGCCCGGACAGCCGCGCGTACCGTCTCGGCATCCGTCGCACCGGTGACATAAGCCGCGAGGCGTGTCTGGCCCAGCTGGTCGGTGACCGCTGTGACCACCGTGTCGGTGACCCCGTCCACCGACCGCAGCGCCGCCTCGACCTCACCCAACTCGATCCGCTGCCCCCGGATCTTCACCTGGTGGTCCCGGCGCCCCAGGAACTCCAGCTGCCCGTCGGGAAGATGACGGACCACATCGCCCGTCCGGTACAGCCGCGCACCCTTCACACCCGAGAACGGATCGGGAACGAACGCGGCTGCCGTCCGCCCCGGATCACCGAGATAACCCCGGCCCACACCCGTACCGCCCACCACCAACTCACCGGGAACACCCACCGGCACCGGCTCCAGCGACTCGTCCACCACATACAGCCGGGTCCCCGCCACCGGCCGCCCGATCGGCATCCCCGGCCGTTCGCCCAGGTCGTCGGCGGCCACGGCGCTCGCGACCGCGCAGCCGACCACGGTCTCCGTCGGCCCGTACTCGTTGACGACCCTGGCGTCCGGCGCCACGGCGAACAATCGGCGTACCAGACTCGGGGCCAGCGCCTCGCCGCCCACGACGAAGCAGACCCGCAGCCCGGCGAGTGCGCCCGGCGGCAGAAGCCGGCAGACCGCCTCCAGATGTGCGGGGGTGAGCTTGACCAGGCTGGGGCGGGTCGGCCCGGACAGGGCGGCGACCAGGCCGTCGACCGGTGAGTCCTCGTCGACCAGGTGCACGGAGCCGCCCGTGGTCAGCGGGACCCACAGGCTGGTCACGGTCAGGTCGAAGCCGATGGTGGTGTGCAGCGGCGCCACCGGCGGCCGGTCGGGGCAGTACTCCGCCGCCGCCCAGCGCAGGTAGTTGACGAGTCCGGCCTGGGTGATCTGCACGCCCTTGGGGGTTCCGGTGGAGCCGGAGGTGTAGAGCACGTATCCGAGGTCGGCCGCGCCGATCGCCGGTGCGGCCGTCGCGGCGTCGTCGCCACCGGACAGCAACTCCCGCACGTCCAGGACCGGCGCGCCCCCACCCCCGGTGTCGTCGCCGGGCGTGCCGATGACCGCCACCGGAGCGGCGTCCGCGAGGATCGCGGCACGTCGGGCGGCGGGCTGGGCGGGGTCGAGCGGTACGTAAGCCGCGCCCCGCTTCCACACCGCGAGCAGGGACGCGACCAGCTCGACGGAGCGCGGCAGCGACACGCCCACCAGGTCCGCCGCCCGCACCCCCGCCGCCGCGAGTCCCGCGGCTGTCCGGTCCGCGAGCGCGTCCAGTTCGGCGTAGCTGACGGTACGGTCCCCGGCCACCAGCGCGGGGGCGTCCGGGGCGGCCGACACCTGGCGGACGAAGAGGTCCAGCGCCGTACGCGCACCGTCCGGACCCGAGGCCGCAGGGGAGACCGGCTCCGGGCCGCGCGACCAGTCGTCGAGCCGGCGACGCTGCTCGTCGCTGACGGTGATCAGCCCGCCGAGCGCCTGATCCGGTGCCTCGGTGCCCGCGCGCAGGATGTCGAGCACCTGCTCCAGCAGCCGTACGGCGGTGTCCCGAGTGAACAGGTCCGTCGCGTATTCCAGGGTCAGTTCCAGGCCCGCGGGGCCGTCGTGGAGGAAGAGCGTCAGGTCGAACTTGGCCGTGTGCAGCGGTACGTCGAAGCGCCGCGCGTGCAGGCCGGGTGCCAGGTCGAAGTTGTCGGGCGCGTTGTCCATGGCGACCATGGCCTGGAAGAAGGCGCTGTGCGAGCGGTCACGCGGCCCGCCCAGTGCGCGTACCACTTCCCCGAAAGGCACGTCGCCGTGGGCGAGTGCTTCGGCCGTGCGCTCGCGCACCTGCGTGAGCAGTTCGCCGAACGTCGTCGACCGGCCCCAGTCCGTGCCCACGACAAGGGTGTTGGCGAAGAACCCGATGACCTCGTCGGTGTGGGCGTGGCTCCGGTTCGCCGACGGCACGCCGATCCTGACGTGGTCCTGCGAGGCGTTGCGGGCGAGTACGGCGGCGAACGCGCCGTGCGCTGCCATGAACGGCGTCGCGCCGTGCCCGGCGGCCGTCGTACGCAGCCTGCGGCTGAACTCTTCGTCCAGCGTGGTGGTGACGCGGTCGCCCTGGAACGTGGGCACCCTCGGTCGGGTCCGGTCGGTGGGCAGGTCCAGCAACAACTCGTGGTCGGCGAGCGCCCCCCGCCAGTGGCCGAGTTGCTCGTCCTGGACACCTGAGTCCAGCCACTCGCGGTGCCAGAGCGCGAAGTCGGCGTACTGGAGGGCCGGCGGGGCGAGCAGCGTGTCCCCGGCCCCGACCAGTTCCCCCGTGTAGAGGGCGGCGAGTTCCTTGACGAACAGGCCCATCGACCAGCCGTCCGTGATGATGTGGTGCATCAGCAGCGAGACGACATGGTCGTCCTCGCCGAGCTTGAAGCCCGTGAGACGGAGCAGCGGCCCGTCCGTCAGATCGAACGGCTCGGCGGCTCGCTCGGCGCACTCCTTGCGGCAGGTGGCCTCGGCGTCCGCGCCGAATCCGGTGAGGTCCAGCCGGTCCACCCCGACCTGAGCCTCGGGGTGGATCACCTGTGACACCGCTCCGTCGGCGACGGTGAACGTGGTCCGCAGAATCTCGTGCCGCCGGCAGAGGCCGTCCACTGCGCGCGACAGTGCGCCGAAGTCCAGAGGGCCGGTCAGCCGCATAGCCGCCGGCACGTTGTACGCCGTGGATGTCGGGTCCAGCTCCACAAGCAGCCACAGGCCGACCTGTGCCGGGGACGCCGGCATGACATAGACCTGGCCCGAATTCATCTGGTCCTCGCTCACCCTAGTGTTCGACTTTCGTGTGGGACAGGGACAGGCACCCCGCACCCCTGTGGGGTCGGCGCCCGCGTCCGCGGGGGACGGACGCGGGCGCCGCTGTCGGCTACCGGCTGCCGGTCTCGCGCACGTACGCACTCCGCGACACGGCGGTCGGCCCGGCCGGCGCGGCCGGTACGGAGGCCGGGGCGGCCCCCGCGCGGTCCGCCTCGCCCCGCTGCTCGGAGATCTGGTCGGCGACGGCCCGTGCCGTCGGGTCGTTGAACAACTCGTTCAGCGCGAGGTCGACCTGGTAGCGCTGCTTGATCTGGGCCAGGAGGCGGATCGCCAGCAGCGAATGCCCGCCGATCTCGAAGAAGTTGTGGTCGGGGCTGACTTCAGGCTGCCCCAGCACCTCGGCGAACATCTCCGCGACCTCCTCCCGCAGTCCGGGCGCGACAGCCCCCGCCTCCCCGGCCACACCGCCCGAGGTGCCATCGCCGGACGCCCCACCGGCCCCCGGCTCCGGCAGCCGCAGCGCGGCTCGGTCGATCTTGCGATTGGGGTTCTTCGGCAGTTCCGGCAGAGAGACCAGGACCGACGGCACCATGTACTCCGGCAGCCGCTCGGCGAGGTGCGCGGTCAGCTCCGCCACCGTGGGCGTGCCGGCGTAGTAGGCCACCAGTCGCTTCTCGCCGGTGGTCTCGTCGACGACGGTGATCGCCTCCAGGACTCCGGGGTGGGCGACGAGCGCGGCGTCGATCTCGCCCGGCTCGATCCGGAACCCGCGCACCTTGACCTGGAAGTCGACCCGCCCGAGGAAGTCGACGGTGCCGTCCGGCAGCCAGCGGGCCAGGTCCCCGGAGGCGTACATCCGCGAGCCCGGCTCCCGGCCGAAGGGGTCCGGCAGGAACTTCTCGGCCGTGAGGTCCGGTCGGCCCACATAGCCGCGGCCGAGGCCGTCGCCGCCGATGTACAGCTGGCCGGGCACCCCGACGGGCACCGGTCGCAGCCGCTCGTCCAGGACGTACACCGTGGTGTTGGAGATCGGCCCGCCGATCGGCAGGCGCCACACATCCTCGGCCACCTCCGCCAGCCGCACGGTCGTCGCGAAGGTGGCCGACTCCGTCGGGCCGTACCCGTTGGTGAGGACGGGGCCGCCCAGCTCGGCCACCTCGCGGGCCCGCTTGGGGTCCATCGTGTCCCCGCCGACCAGGAGTTGGCGGGTGTGCGCGAACGTGGCGGGGTCGTACCCGACGACCTGGGTGAACAGCGGTGTGGCCATGACGACGGTGTGGATGTCGTGCTCCCGCAGCGCGGCGGCGAGCAACTGGGGCGACAGGACCGTCTCCTTGCCGAAGCCGACGAGCTGGGCGCCGTTGAGGAGGGCTCCCCAGATCTCCAGAGTGGCCGCGTCGAAGGCGGCGTTGGAGATCTGGGTGACCCGGTCACCGGGGTTCAGCGACAGATACGCGGTGTCCCGGACCAGCCGGACCACATTGCGGTGGGTGACGCAGACTCCCTTGGGCGTGCCCGAGGAACCGGAGGTGTACATCACGTACAGCAGACCGTCGGAGGCACCGGCCCCCGCGTGCGCGACGGGCGCGGCGGTGTCGTGGGCCGGGTCCGCGGCGATCGAGGGCGTCATGAAGTCGCCCGGTGTGAGGGTGGGCAGCCCGGAGACGGTGCCCGGGTCGTCGCTCGGGTCGTCGCCGACCAGCTCGGCGAGGGAGCCTCCGGGCCGGGTGAGTACGACGGCGGCCCCCGACTCCGCGAGGATGTGCCGCAGCCGGTGCGGCGGGTGTGCCGGGTCCAACGGCACGTACGCGCCACCGGCCTTGGCGACGGCCAGCATCGCGACCACGACCGCCGGGTCGCGGTCCACGTACAGGCCGACCGGTGTCTCGGCGCGTACGCCAAGTTCCCGCAGCCGGCGGGCGAGGGCGTTGGAGACCCGGTCCAACTCCCGGTAGCTGTAGGAGAGTTCACCGTAGGTGAGGGCTGGGGAGTCGGGCCGGGCGGCGACGTGTTCGGCGAACAGCTCCGGGACGGTCCGCTCGCGCGGGTACGCGGTGGACGTGTCGTTCCAGGCCTCGATCCGGCGCAGATCGTCCTCACCGGCGGACGGGACGTCGGCGAGCGGCAGTGCCGGCTGCTCGACCAGGCGGGCCGCCAGGTCGGCGAAGTTCGCGCCGAAACGCTCCACCGTCTCGCGGTCGAAGAGATCGGTGGAGAAGTTGATGGCCGCTTCGAGATGGTCGCCGGTCTCCGTGACGACCATCGTCATGTCGATCTGCGCGGTCTTCCGGGCCAACTCCAGCGATTCCGCGCGCAGTTCACCCAGGTTCAGCCGGGAGCCGGCGCGGCCGAAGTCGAGGGACGTGAGGTCCCCGGCGTCGGCCAGATGGGACTTGGTGAGATTGAACATGACCTGGTAGCCGGGCGGCCGGGACGCCTCGCGCGCGAGCCCGAGCCGTTCGACGAGGACGGGGAAGGGCATGTCCTGATGCCGCATCGCGGCGGCGACGGACCGCTTGGTCTCGCGCAGCTGCTCGGAGTACGAGCGCGCGCCGTCCATCCGGGAGCGGATCAGCACCGGGTTGACGAAGTAGCCCACCACACCGTGCAGCGCGGCGTCGGTACGGCCGGAGGCCGGGACACCCACCAGGAAGTCGTCCTCTCCGGTGTAGCGCTGGACCAGGCTCTGGAAGACCGAGAGCAGCGCCACGAACAGGGTGGTGCCCTCGCTCGCCGCGCGCTCGCGCAGGGCCGCCGTCGTACCGGCGTCGATGTCCAGCACGACCGTGTCGCCCCGGTACGTCAGGGACGGCGGCCGGGGACGGTCGGCGGGAAGTTCCCATACGGGCCTGGCGCCGTCGAGTTCGCCGCGCCAGTACTCCCACAGCGCCTGGCCGCGCGGTGCGTCGAGCAGCGCGGCCTGGCGCCGGGCCAGCTCCGTGTACCGGGCGGCGGGCGGTGCGGGCAGCTCGACGCCGTGACCGGTCTCCCGCGCGTACAGCTTCCCGAGTTCGTCGGTGAGGATCGCGATCGACCACATGTCGACCGCGATGTGATGCACGACGAACGACAGGACGTCCCCGTCCGGCCTGCGGAACAGGGCCACTTGGAGGACCTGCCCGGCGGACAGCGCGATGCGCTCGCCGCGGACCTCACGGCGCAGCCGCTCGCTCAGCTGCCGCTCGTCCAGATGCGCCGCGTCCTCGACGATGAACGCGACACCCTGGTGGTCCAGCACCTCCTGGTACGACTCGCCGTCCGTGCCCCAGTGCAGGGCGGTACGCAGGGTGGGATGCCGGTCGACGAGTCCTTGGAAGGCACGGCGCAGGGCGTCGGTGTCGACGTCGGTGAGCAGCCTGAGCGCGACACTGATGTGCTGGACGGCGCTGTCCGGGTGCTGGCGCTCAAGGATCCACAGCGCCTGCTGGTTGCTCGACAGCGGCCGGCGTCCACCGTCGGACGAGTCCGAGGCGTCGGAGCCGGCGCCGATGGGGGAGGACGTCTCGGCGGACAACGGCGTTGCCGAGTCAAGCAGTTCGTCCACGCTCGCCCCGGCGAGCAGGGCATCCAGCGGCAGTTCCAGACCCAGGGCCTCCTCCACGACGACCTTGAGGTCGATGGCGGCGAGCGAGTCCAGCCCCTGGGAGACCAGCGGCAGCGCCGGATCGACCACGGTGTTCAGCCTGCTGCCGACCAGCTCCAGCACCGTGTCCCGCGCCGTCCGCTGCCACTGGTGCTCCGGCAGCGCGGCGAGCGTGTCACGCAGCCCCGGCGCTCCGGCGGCCGGGGCGTTCCAGCGGTGCACCACCTTCAGCGAACCGTCCAACAGCAGGTCCCGCGTCCGCGACCGCTGGATCTTGCCACTGGTGGTACGGGCGATCTGGCCGGGCCGGACGAAGACGATCGTGCCGGGGGCCACGCCGTGCTCCCTGGCCACCCGATCGCGTACCTCAACGGTCACCTCTCCGATCTCCTCCGTACGGTGACCGACCGCGGTCTCCAGGACGAGGCACACCTCTTCGCCGCGCTCGCTCTCCAGCGCGAAGGCGGCGGCTCCACGGCGCAGCGTGGTGTGCGCGTCGAGGGCGGACTGCTCCAGGTCCTGCGGGTAGTGGTTGCGACCGCGCACCACGACGAGGTCCTTGCTGCGCCCCGTCACATACAGCTGGCCGTTCCGCAGGAACCCGAGGTCCCCGGTGCGCAGATGGCCGCGGTCGTCCCCGCTGAGCCGGGCGCCGAACGTCTTTCCGTCCTGGTCGTCCTGGCCCCAGTAGCCGGCCGCGACGTTCTCGCCGGCCGCCCAGATCTCGCCGACGGTGCCGGGCGGGCAGACGGTGCCCGTCTCCGGATCGACCACGGTGACGGCCAGGTCCTCGGCGACCGGCCCGCAGCCGACGACCCGCAGCCCGTCGTCGGCGGGTACGGCCGGCCGACCCGGCGCCAGTGAGTCGGCGTCGAACGACTCGGCCACCGGGGCGTCGCCCACCCTGCGGCCGGAGACCATGAGGGTGGCCTCGGCGAGGCCGTAGCACGGGAAGAAGGAACCGGGCCGGAAGCCGAGAGGGGCCATGCGCTCGGCGAACCGCTCCAGGGTCCTCGCGCGCACCGGCTCGGCGCCGTTGAAGGCGATCTCCCAGTGGGACAGGTCGAGTTCGGCGAGAGCGGCCTCGGGGATACGGTCCACACACAAGTCGTACGCGAAGTTGGGACCGCCGCTGATCCGGGCGCCGGTCTCCGAGATCAGCCTCAGCCACTCCAACGGCCGGGTGATGAAGGAGACGGGCGAGAACAGGGTGGCGGTCGCGCCGGCGTAGACGGGTTGCAGGATGCCGCCGATGAGCCCCATGTCGTGGTACGGCGGAAGCCAGCTGACCACCGGCGTGTCGGCCGAGGCGCCGAACCGCTCCTGGATCTGCCGGGAGTTGACCACCAGGTTGTGGTGGGTGACGACCACGCCGCGCGGGGTGGCGGTGGAGCCCGAGGTGTACTGGAGGAAGGCGATGCTGTCCGCGTCGATCTTCGGCCGCCGCCACTCGTCCGGCGCCGGCAGCTCACCGTCCACCGCGATCAGCGGGAGGTCGGGTATGCCCGCGGCCCCCACGAGTTCGGCCGGGTCGGCGAGGACGCTGCCCGGTACGAGCGCGGCGGCCGGAGCGGAGTCGGCCAGGACCGCGCGATGGCGCGCCGAGTAGCTGCCCTTGCTCGGCGGGTACAGGGGTACGGCGACGGCCCCGGCATACAGACAGCCGAGGAAGGACGCGACGTAGTCCAGGCCGGGCGGCAGCAGCACCAGGACCCGGTCACCGGGGTCGACCCGGTCCGCGAGCAGGGCGCCGATGGCACGCGCGCGGTCGTGCAGACCGGGGAAGGTGAGGGCGGGGCGCTCGGGGCTGCCCGGCGTGACGAACTGGAACGCGGTGCCCGACGACAGGGCTGCCCGCTCGGCAACCACGTCGACGAACGTCGAAGCGCTGACAACAGACTGGTCCATAACGGGTACTCCTCTAGTTCAGGCAAGACGCCAGCGGATCCAACGGGTGGCTCCTGCCAGCCCGAGCACGGTCATGGCGGCCAGCACCGCGATGTCCAGTGCGAATACGGCGTCCAGGTCACCGGTGAGGGTGTGGCGCAACGCTTCGGCGGCGTAGGTCGGCGGCAGCAGATAGCCGATGATCCGCAGCGGCAGCGGCAGCGAGTCCGGCGGGATCAGCACCGGGGCCGCGAGCAGCAGCACGAAGATGAGCAGATTGGTGATGACGACGATCAGTTCCATGCTGTCGATGAGCGTGCCGATCGCGAGACCGATCGCGGACAGCGCCAGACAGGACAGCGGCAGGACGATCACCAGGGCCGGTGAGATGACGAAGTCCACGTCGTACATCAGCCCGGCGGCGATCATCGGGGTGATCAGTCCCGGCATGATCAGCAGCAGTCGTGACAGGATCATCGCCGCCACGAACGACGCCTTGCTGATGGGCAGTGACGCGTAATAGACCATCATGCCGTCGTTCTTGATCACCCCGATGCGCTGGGCCAGCGTCGCGACGCCTTCGGTGGCGACGGAGAAGATCGCCGCGCCGCTCACGATGTACAGCAGGCTGTTCGCGTCGTTGAGCCCGCCGCCGATACGGGACAGGCCGAACACCATGGCGACCGGCATCAGCAGGCCGAACAGCAGGCTCCAGGTCCAGGTGGTGCGTACCTCCAGCATCTGTTCGAGCCACAGGTACTTGAGGTCGACGAGCAGCCGACGGGCGCGTCCCTGCGCCGTCTTCCCGTCGGGCGCGGGCGCGGGCGCGGGAGAGCGCGGGGTGACGGACGAGACGGCGGACGAGACCGCAGTGGGCGAGGCCTTGGTGACGGTCCGCAGGCCGCCCTGCGCCGACTCCAACTCGGGTGCGGATTCCCCCTCTTGTACGGGTGCGGATACGGGCACCGGTTCGCGCTCCGGCTCGGCCTCCCGCTCCGTCTCGGGCTCCGTCTCCGGCGCCCCGGCCAGGACCCCGCCGTCCATGCTCAGATAGACGTCCTCCAACGATGGCCGGGTCAGCCGGAAGTCGTCCACGCGGGCCATGCCCAGATCGCGCGTGACGGCCTGCACCAGCCCCGCCATCTGCTCCGGGTCGGAGTGGATCAGATACGTACCCTCGCGGCTCCCGGCGACGACGGACCCGACACCGCCCAGCATGTCGATCTCCTCGGACAGGAGCGCCTTGCCGTCCTTGACGAACAGCTCCATCCGCACCTTGTCGCCCAGCCGCGCCTTCAGCTCACCGGGCGTGCCCAGGGCGGTGATCCGGCCGGCGTGCATCACACCGACCCGGTGCACGGCTTTCTCCGCCTCCAGCACGTTGTGCGTGACCAGGACGACCGTCGTGCCCTCCGTCGCGCTGCGCCGGGCGACCATGTCCCAGATGAGCCGCCGATTGTGCGGGTCCAGCTCGTTCGTCGGCTCGTCGAGGATGAGGAGTTTCGTCCGGCCCATCAGCGCCATGCCGAAGTTCACCAGCCGCATCATGCCGCCGCTGAGCTGGTCGACGTAACGGTCGGCCACGTCGGCGAGGCCCAACTCCTCGATCAGCTCACCGGTCTGACGCCTCGCCTCGCTCTCCGACTGTCCGCGCAGCCGCCCCGTGTAGTGCAGTGCCCGCCGGACCTCGACCAGTCTCATCGACAGCCCGGTCTGCGGCAGGAATCCGGTCACCGCCTTGACCGCCTCGGGATCCGACACCACGTCCACCCCCTCGACGCGGATGGACCCCGAGGTCGGCCGCACCAGCCCCAGGAGCTGGGAGACCAGGGTGGTCTTGCCCGCCCCGTTCGCGCCCAGCAGACCGAACACCTCGCCGCGGGCGATGCTGAAGGTCAGATCGTCGTTCGCGCGCACCAGTTCGCCGTGCTTGCCGGACTGATAGGTGCGGGTGAGGTTACGGACCTCGATCGCGGTGGCCTCGTCGTTGCGCGCCATGTCTCCTCAGAGGGTGGTGATCTGACGGACGACCGCAGAATCGTCCGGGGCGAAACCGAAGGACACCGGGACGGTCCCCTTCGGGCGCGGGCCGACCAGCGCGGCGACCTCGGCCGGCAGCCCGATGGTGTAGTCGGACACGTCCACGGGCAGTTCGGCGCCCGCCTCGGTGTCGCAGGAGATGTCCACCCCATCGACGGCGCCCGCGCCGGTGAACTGGAAGACCACTCCCTCGGCGCCCTCGCCCTGCTTGGCGAGCGCGGCCTTGTCCATCCGTACGCCCGCGACGACACAGGACTTCAGCGGTTCACGCGGCAGCCGGATCTGTATCCGCCACGCCTCGCGCTGCGAGGTGGCCTTGAAACGCACCCGCCGGGTGTCGCCCGAGGTCGAGTCGTCGACCAGCTTCACGGTGGGCGCCGGCAGGTCGAGTCCGGGGGCACCGGCCGTCAGGACCGGCTCGTCCCCGCGCTGCGGGTAGTAGTCGGCCGCCGAGACACGCTCCGGGCTCTCGCCCAGCACCTTCCGTGTCCAGGCGTCCGGCTCAGGGTCGCCGGTGATCCACTTCGTGGTATTCCGGGACAGATCCTTCACGTACAGCAGGGAGTTGGGGCGCGGGTGCTCGGCGTCGAAGTCCGAGCGCAGCAGTCCGGTGCCCACCAGCGCCAGAGCCAGCACACCCGCCGCGGCGGCCAGCGTCCCCGGCCGGGGCAGCCGGGCCAGCAACGGCAGCAGCAGTACGGCGCCGATGCCCGCCACCAGCACCGCCACCGCAGCCAGCGGGATACCGAGCGCGATCAGGAGGTTGTCGACCAGCGGTGCGAACAGCACGATCGCCACGGCGGGGCCGGCCGCCGCGAGCAGTGTCCCCACCCAGGCCGGCGCCGCGGACCGCTCCTCCTCGGTGCCCCGGCAGGACCACCACAGCGCGGGCAGCGCCGCCAGCAGCGGCCACTGGAACAGGAAGCTCGTCCCCGGCACCACGATGACCAGCACCAGCAGCAGCACCGCCCCGACGACCAGCGCGCCGCCCAGCGACTCCGCCGGGCGCCGCCCCCGTAGCAGCCGGACCGCCGCCAACAGCGCGGCGGCGGCCAGCACCAGGAACCCGGCCGCGAAGTAGCCCCGTTCGTACGGCTCCGACAGCGGCAGCGCCGCGAGTTCCGGCCGCAGCGCCGCGGCGGCGGCCCACAGCCCGAGCGCACCGAGGGCCGCGACGAGCACCGCGCCGAAACCGGTGCCCGCCACCGCGAGCACCCCCGTCACCCGCAGCGCTGAGGCGCGCGCGCCCCGCCACACGACGACGGCCAGACCCAGGACGGTGAGCACGGCGAGCGGCAGCGCCCATCCACCCGGATAGTGCACGAGAACACGGGCGAAAAGGTCGAAGTAGACGCTGTTCCCGCCCTCGCGCAGCTCCCGCAGGTCCTGCTCGCCGAGCCCCCGGACCAGACCGAGCATCAGGTCGCCCTGGTGCTGGACACTGTCCCGGCTGAGCTGTTCGAGGTCGTCCCGCGGCGAGTGGTAGTCGTGGAAGCCGTGCAGGAACGCCGCGTTGAGACCGACGGCGCCCTCGTCACGGAAGACGGTGAAGTCGCTGCCGTTGGGCATCCGCTTGTAGACCTCGTACGCCAGCGAGTTGGCCACCGGCCTGCCGCTGTCCGCGAACGAGTCGATCAGCCGGCCGTTGCCCGTGCTGGTCTCGAACATCATCACGGGGCCCCGGCTGCCACGGGCCTCCCAGTTGAGCACCGCCCCGTACCCGTCGAGGCCGTTCTTCTGTACGAACATCTCCGCACCGAGCGCGCCGAGTTCCTCGCCGTCGGTGAAGAGGAACACCACGTCGTTGCGCAGCCCTCCGGCGCTCGTGACCGCGCGCATTGTCTCCAGCATGGCCGCGACGGCGGCGCCGTCGTCGGCGGCGCCCGGACCCGTCGGCACGGAGTCGTAGTGCGAGACGAGCAGCAGCGCCTTGCCGTCGCTGAGCCGCCGGTCCTTGCCCGGCACGCGGGCGATCACGTTGTGCGCCGTCGCGGCCGGGAACGGATTGCCCCAGGCCGGGCGTATGACGTCCCCGGACTCGACCCGGACGTCGGCGCCCAGCGCCCGCGCGGTGTCCGCGATGTAGCCGCGCACCCGCGCGTTGTCGGGGGTGCCCAGCGGGTGCGGTCGCTGCGCGATCTGCCGCAGATGCTCCTCGGCGCGCCCGGCGGAGAACTGCGCCGAGGGCGCGTTCGCGTCCTTCGCGGGCGGCGGTGCGGCGGCCATGACCGCCACGACGCCGAGGAGCGCCAGTACGGCCAGGACGGCGGGGAGCACCGCGCGGTGCGCGCCCCGGACACGGGCGTCGGGCGCGTCGGGCGCCGTGTCACGGGACAACTGCTCTGAGGTGTTCACGGACATGGCGGACTCAGGCCGTTCGCCAGAACGGGACGATGTTCTCGATCTTCTCGATCATGCCGTGGCAGTAGTTGCCGTGGTGATCGTTGCTCTGGCCGGCCATGAACGGGTACTGCAACCGCCTGTGGTCCACGGTGAACACCGAGCCGTTCGGCGGTGCGGGGTCCAGCCGGACCGCGCTCGCCAGGGCCTCGTGCCAGGACGGCTCCAACTCGACCGTGTATGTGCGGCCTTCACGGCCCGTCACCTTGAGGACCTCGAAGGCGTGGTCGTGCTCCTCCAGCGGCGTCGTGCTGTACGCGTACGGGCGGTTGAGCAGATCGATCTCGAACAGCCCGCGCGCCGTCTCGTCCGACCACCACGGCTGCGCCTTCGCGAACTCCCGCAACTGCCGGGTGAACAGCGCCCGGTGCTCGTGCAGCACTGTGTGGATGAACAGGCCGTAGTTGCCGACGTCGTAGTACAGCGCGTCCCGGATCGACCGCTCGACGTACTCGACGATCGGATCGTCCTCGGGCAGGGAGCGCCAGTGCTCGACGAATGCGGAGAACAGCTCGGGGAAGGTGATGATGCCCTTGCCGGTCAGATACTTGCTGGTGGCGCGGAGACTGCGGGTGTTGTGCACCGCGTGGACCGCGTAGAAGTACCGCATGCCCTCCACGAACTCTTCCGCGCTGACCTGCTCGGTGGCGACCACGATCTGCGCCTCGGCGACACCCCCGCCGGCGGGCCGGGTGACCAGGCCCAGCTTCTCCCGGTTGTGGTAGAGCGGTGTGTTGTTCAGCAGCAGATGCGAGTACGAGATGATCGTGTGCGCGTCCTTCTCGCACAGCGTGCCGATGCCGGCCTTGAACGTCTCCAGCGTCTCGCCCGGCAGCGGCCAGATCAGCTCGATGAACGAACTCAGCCCCCGGTCACGGAGATCGTCCTGGACCGAACCGAAGGCGTCCAGCTTGATGTTGTCCCGGCGGATGATCTTCAGGCTCTCCGGCTCCAGCGTCTGCATCGACACCGGCTGCGAGGTGACGAGCCCGGCCTCCTGGAAGATGCCGGTGATCTTCGTGACGGCGTGCGGCTTGTTCTTCGCCGAGGAGAAGTAGACGACGTTCGGCAGATGGTTCTCACGCGTCAGCGACGCGATGTGCTCGGAGAACTCCACGTCCCGCGCGAGCATGCCCCAGTTGGCGTCCGCGATGTAGAGGAACAGCGTGCCGTTGCGCGACATCCACGTCAGCTCGTCGCGCACCCGCTCCTCGTCGAAGCGGTACACCCGGTCGTTCGTCGCCGCGCCCCAGAAGCAGAAGCCGCAGTGGTACGGGCAGCCTCGGTTCGTCTCGATGATGCTGATGGTGTACTCGGGCGCGATGAGCCCGGACAGGAACGGCGACGGAATGCTGTCCAGGTCCTTGAGACGGGCCCGGTCGCCGGTGTTCACCAGCTCGCCGTCCTGATAGATGCTCAGCCCGGCGACCTTGCTGAGGTCGGGGCGCGGCTCCGTCAGCTCCCGCAGATACTCGGTGAAGGAGACCTCGCCCTCACCGTTGCACAGCGACAGCTTCTCGTCGTGCGGGTCGAGATAGCGCAGCCCGTGGTGCATCACCTGCGGGCCGCCCAGCATGATCCTGGCGTCCGGCTTCGCCTCACGCAGCATCTTCACCAACGGCCGCACCAGGCCGATGTTCCAGACGTACGCCGAGAACGCGAAGACGTCCGAGTCCTTGGCAAGCAGATCCCGCGCGATGGTGTCGAGCGGGGTCTTGATGCTGGTCGTGTACTTGTCGAAGCGGTACTCCTTGCTGACCACCGGGTCCGTCGACGCGTACGCCTCCAGATAGCCGGACACCAGTGGGGTGATCCTCTCGAACACCGAGAGCTCCACCGTCGTCACCGTCTTCATGCGTCCCTCATTTCCTTGCGGATGCGCGTCACCAGCCCGGTCAGCGGAGCCTCGGCCCCCGACCGCAGGTGTTCCAGTACGGCGATGAGCCCCGGCCCGAGGCGGTCGGCGTCGGGCGGCACGGGCCGGTCGGCGGCGAAGGTGAGGGCGAGTGCGTCCTGTGCGCCGCGCAGGATGTCGACCCGGACCGGGAACTCGGTCTGGGCCAGGCCGAGATCGCGCGTGAGCAGCGGATGGTCGACCGCGACCGGCAGCTCGGCCGCCTTCAGGGACTCGTCGACCGGGTAGTTGTCGAAGACCAGCACCGTGGCCAGGTCCCGTCCCCCGGCCATCTCCCCCAGCGGGAGCACACCGTGCTCCTCGGCGGTGGCCCGCTCCAGTTGCAGCCGCAGCGCGGCGTCCACCACCGGCTCGTCCTCCCGAGCGGTGAACCGCACGGGCATGGTGTTGATGAACGGCCCGACGGCCGCGTCGGCACCCGCGAGCGGGGGCCGGCCCGACGCGGTGATGCCGAACACCACGTCGTCGGTGCCCGAGCGGCCCGCCAGCACCACCGCCCAGGCCAGCTGGACCAGCGTGGCGAACGTGACGCCGCGCTCACGGCCCAACGTGTCCAGCGCGGCCAGCAGTTCGGCGTCCAGCTCGTGCACCAGCCGGACGGGACGGCCCACCTCCGCGGGCCCGTCCGCCGGATCCGGCGCCCAGGGGCCGGGGCAGTCACGCAGATACTCCGCCCAGAACCGCGCGGCGCCGCCCCGGTCCTGGTCCGCGATCCACTCGACATGCCGGGAGAACGCGAGGGGCTCGGGCAGCTCCGGCTGCTCACCGGCGGCGAACGCCAGGTAGGCGACGAGCAGTTCACGCCGCAGCTGCATGCAGGACCAGCCGTCCAGCAGGCTGTAGTGATGCAGCTGGGTGACCAGCCGCACCTCGTCCGTGAGTCGGTAGGACAGAAGCCGGATCAGCGGAGCCGTATCGAGCGCGAAACCGCCGCGCTGCTGCTCGTCCAGCTCGGCCAGGACCTCACGCTCCTGATCCTCGGGCGTCATCCCGCGCAAGTCCCGTGAGACGAGAGGCAGTTCCACCCGGTCGGCGACCACCGGCCGGGGCAGGCCGGACGCCAGGTCGCGGTAGGAGGTGCGCAGGATCGCGTGACGTTCGAACAGCCACTCCCAGGCCGCGTGGAACGCCTTCTCGTCCAGGTCGCCGGGGAGCGGGAACGCCGACTGGATGACATAGAGACCGGGCACCGGGCGCTGCCCGGCGACGGACAGCATGTGCCGCTGGATCGGCGCCAGTTGGGACGCCTCACCTGCCGCGTCCACGGCGTCGCCGCTCTGCCGCTCCGCCGGTTTCTCCGCTTCCTGTGCCGCCGCACGGTCCACGGCCGCCGCCAGCTCGCCGATGCTCTGGTGCTCGAACACCAGACGCGCCGACAGTTCGAGCCCGGCCGCGCGGGCGCGGGTCACCATCCGGATACAGGCCACCGAGTCACCGCCCACGGCGAAGAACCCGTCGTCGGCGGTGATGTCGTCACGCCCCAGCAGCTCGCGCCAGACCTCCGCGAGCGTCAGCTCGGTGGGCGTGCTCGGCGCCCGGCCGCCACCGGCGGCCCCGCCGACGGGGACTTCGGCACCGGGGGCCGGCAGCCGTCCCCGGTCCACCTTGCCGTTCGGGGTGAGCGGTATCCGCTCCAGGCGGACCAGGGAGGCGGGCACCATGTACGAGGGCAGAACCGAGCGCAGCCGCTCGCGCAGCGCACCCGTGTCCGGTTCCGTACCGGCCGCCGGCACCACGTAGCCGACGAGCGCGCGTACTCCGCCGGTCTCGGGGGCGGCCACCACCGCCTCGGCGACCTCGGGCTGGGCGCGCAGCGCCGCCTCGACCTCGCCCAGCTCGATACGGTTGCCCGCGATCTTCACCTGGAAGTCGATACGGCCCAGCAGCTCCAGGACCCCGTCCGGCCGCTGGCGCGCCAGGTCGCCGGTGCGGTACATGCGGTCGCCCGGCACCCCGCTGTACGGGTTGGGCACGAACCGCTCCGCCGTCTGCGCGGCGGCACCCAGATAGCCTCGGGCCAGCCCGACACCGCCGAGGAACAGCTCACCGGGCACGCCCTGCGGGACCAGATGCCCCTCGGGGTCCACGACGTACGCGAGTTGGTTGGCCATGGGCCGTCCGTACGGGATGCTCCGCCAGTCCGGGTCGACCTCGTCGATCTCGAAGATCGTGGAGTCCATCGACGCCTCCGTCGCCCCGCCCAGGCTGATGACGCGGGCGCCGGGGGACAGGGCACGCAGCCGGTCCGGCATCGTCACCGGGATCCAGTCGCCGCCCAGCAGCACGACACGCAGGGTGTCCAGCCGCTCGACGCTCAGGTCGGCCGCCGCGTCGATGAGCAGACCGAGCAGCGCGGGCACGGAGTGCCAGACGGTGACCCGGTGTTCGGCGATCAGGTCGAGCCAGTGGCCGGGGTCGCGCTCACGTGCCGGGTCGGGCAGGACGAGGGCGGCGCCCGCCAGCAGGGTGCCGATGACGTCGTACGCCGTCATGTCGAAGCCGAGCGACGACACCGACAGCACGGCGTCACCCTCGCCCACGGTGAAGCGGCTGTTGAAGTCGGCGAAGTTGTTGACGCGGCCCCGCTGGTCGAGGCTGACCGCCTTGGGCCGCCCGGTGGAACCGGAGGTGAAGATGACGTAGCAGAGGTCGTCCGGAACTGCCGGGGAGTCGAACGGCCTGTCCTCCAGGCCCTCCAGACGCTCCGTCAGTTCATCGAGCACCAGCACCGGTACGTCCGTCTCCGGCAGCCGCTCGCGGACCGAGCCGCTGCTCAGCACCGCCGTCGCCCCGGAGTCGTCGAGCATCAGCGCCAGCCGGCCGGCCGGGTGCGCGGTGTCCAGCGGCAGATAGGCGGCGCCGGCCTTCAGCACAGACAGGACGCAGAGCGGCAGGTCCGCGGTCCGGTCCGTCGCGATGCCGACCACCGTGCCGGGGCCCGCGCCGTGCTCGGCCAGGATCCGCGTCAGCCGGTTCGAGCGCCGGTCCAGCTCCGCGTAGCTGAGGGTGCCGGAGGTGGTGCGGACGGCCGGGGCGTCGGGGGACGCCGCCACGCGCCGCGCGAACAGCTCGGCGATCGTGCTGTCGTGGGGGAGGTCGACAGCCGTGTCGTTCCACTCGTGAGCCGTGCGGGAGGCCTCCTCGTCGCCGAGGACGGGCAGCGCCGAGAGCACCGTGTCGGGGTCGGAGACCAGGGCGGTGAGGGCGTGCTCCAGATGGCCCAGCAGGGCGTCGATACGCTCCGGCGTGAAGACGTCGGCGTCGTACTCGCAGCTGACGTCGATGCCGTCGGGCCCGTCCAGCAGCGACAGGTCCAGATCGAACTTGGCGGTGCCGTTGTGCAGGTCGAACCGCTCGACGCCGACACCGGGCAGGGCGCCGGCCTCCGGGACCTGCTGGTAGACGAACATCACCTGGAACAGCGGGTTGCGCGCGAGGGTGCGCTCCGGCCGCAGCCGGGCCACGACCTTCTCGAACGGCACGTCCTGATGGTCGTAGGAGGCCACCACGTCGTCCCGTACCTGGCGCACCGCCTCGACGGCCGTCGCCGTGCCCTGCGGGCGCACCCGAAGCACCAGCGTGTTGGCGAAGCAGCCGATGATTCCCTCGGTGTGCGGTGTCGGCCGGTTGGAGGCGGGCGTACCGATGAGGAAGTCCCGCTTCGCTGTCTGCCGGCGCAGCACCACGCCGAGCGCGGTCAGCGCGGTCATGAACGGGGTGACGCCGTGCTCCGCGGAGAACGCGTGGGTACGCGCGGCGAGTTCACGCGGCAGTCGCCGGCGCCGTCGGCCGCCGCGGTGCGTGGGCCGGGCCGGGCGGGGCCGGTCCGTCGGCAGGTCGAGCGACGTCTCGGCGCCCTCCAGCCAGGCCTCCCAGAAGTCGAGGCCCTTCTCCAGCCGTTCGCCCTCGGTGCGGGTGCGCTGCCAGCCCGCGTAGTCGGCGTACTGGACGGGCAGTTCGGGGAGCGTGGCCCGCTCACCCGCGCACAGCGCGCCGTACACGGCGGAGAACTCGCGGAACAGGATCTCCGTGGACGCGCCGTCGGTGGCGATGTGGTGGACCACGATGAGAAGGACGTGGTCGTCGTCCGCCAGCTCGATCAGCGCGGCACGCAGGGGCAGTTCGTGTGCCAGGTCGAACGGGGCCGCGGCGAGGTCGGCGGCCAGCGCCCGCGCGGCGGGCTCCCGCTGGTCCTCGGGGAGGGCGGACAGGTCCGTACGCGCGAGGCGCAGGTCCTCGTGATCGCCGAGGACCGTCCGCGGCTCGTCCCCGTGCGCGACATAAGTGGTGCGCAGGATCTCGTGGCGGCGCACCACCTCGCGCAGCGCCGACTGCGCCTCGGCCGCGCGCAGTTCGCCGCGCAGCCGCAGGGCCATGGGCACGTTGTAGAGACCGCTGTCCGGGTCCTGCTGCCACAGGAAGTGGAACTGCCACTGGGCGAAGGACAGCGGCCGGGGTCCCTCACCTCGGGGTATCTCGGGCCGGGCAGCCGCGCGACGCTCCGCGAGGAGCTTGGCGAGCAGCGCCTGGCGATTCGCGGGCAGAGCCGCCAGGCGCTCGTCCAGGGAAGTCACGTGGCCCTTCCCGAGAGACGCGTCCGGACCGACTTCGGGGTGAGATCCGTCCAGACCTCGGCGATGTGCTCCAGGCACTCCTCGCGGGTCCCGGCGAAACCTGTCTCGGTCCAGCCGGCCGGCAGCGCCCGCTCGGCGAACCAGATCGAGTGCTGCTCCTCGTGGTTGACCACGACCTTGTACCGCATGGTGTCGTCGCTCATGACTACCTCACTGCCTCGCCGAAGAAATCAGGGATGTCGTGTCCGTCGCCCTCGGCGACGGCCCGGTCGTGGACCCACTTGCCGATCGCCAGGTCCAGCACGCCGAGCCCGAAGGGCGCGAAGACGACCGGCCGGGTGCGGTCGAGGGAGACCTCGCCGCTCAGCACACCGGCGATGGTGCCGTCGATGAAGTCCCGGTTGCCGGCGCGCTGTTCGGCCAGATGCAACGAGGTCCGCTCGCGGACGGCGTGGTCCACGTCGTCGGTGATGTTCTGGGCACTCAGCACCATCTCCGGTGCCAGGTCGCGCAGCGACAGATGGAGCACCACGGGCGCGTGCGCCAGCAGACCGGGGTCGTGGATGTGCGGTTCGCCGGCGACCGTCGTGAGCACCACCAGGTCGCAGTCGGCGAACGACTCGCGCACCTCGTCGACGACGACCACGTCCTCGGCGCCCTCGTCGGCCAGCATCCGCCCGAAGCGCTCCGCGTGCGCGCGGTTCTGGTCGTACAGGCGGAACCCGCCGACCTTCCAGCCCAGGTCGCGCAGGAACTTCCAGACGTGCCCGGCGATGAGGCCGGTGCCGACCACACCGACCCGCGCGGCGCCCCGGCCGCCGGTCAGGGTCTCCGCGCCGAGCACGGCGGACGCCGCGGTGCGGGTGGCGGAGACGATGGACGACTCCATGCACACGAACGGGTAGCCGGTCTCGGTGTCGTTGAGGACGAGCGTGGCCGACGCCCTCGGGATACCGCGGGCCGACGGGTTCTCCGGGAAGCTGGCGATCCACTTGATGCCCGCGACCTCGAACTCACCGCCCAGATAGGCGGGGAGGGAGATGATCCGCGAGGTCGGGCGGTGCGGGAAGCGCAGAAAAGCGCTGTGCGGATTGGAGCTGTCCCCACTCGCGTGGGTGAGATAGCCGCGGCGTACGACGTCCACGCACTCGGGACGGTTGCCCTCGACGTGCTTGAGCACATCGGCGCCGGTGAGTGTACGCAGGGACGGCAGCGGGGGCAGCGGCGGTGGGGTGGGCAGGGACGGGTCAGAGGACGTACCCGGCATGACTTTCCTTTCGGCCCACCGACTGGGACAGCACGATGGTCCGCGCGGGGGCGGCGTCGTCGTCGAGGTGCTCGCGCACCCAGGTGGGGTCGTAGATCGTGTGTGCGTAGCTCACGCCTCGGTCGGCGCAGAGGAAGAGGACCGTCGGCCGGCTGCCCGGCGGCGGGAATCGTTCGAAGTAGCCGCGGATCGCCGCGTAGACGCTGCCCGTTGAGCCGCCCGCGTACAGGCCGTGGCGCCGGAACAGCTCGTGACAGCCGTCCACGGCCTGGCGCTCCGGGACGATGACGACGTCGTCGATCTCCGCCCGGCGGCACAGCTCCGGTACGACGCTGGAGCCGAGGCCGGGGATACGCCGGGGGCTGGGCGGCTGGCCGAAGATGGCCGAGCCCGCCGCGTCGACAGCCACCACGGTGATGTTCGGGAAGCGCTCCTTGAGCCGTCGGGAGACCCCGGCGATGGTGCCACCGGTGCTCACACCCACGAAGACGTAGTCGATGTTCCGGAAGACACCGCTCAGTTCACCCCCGGTCATCCGGTAGTGAGCCTCCAGGGCGTCCGGATTGGTGTACTGGTTGGGCCAGTACACCGGGGCCAGTTCGGCGCACAGCGACTTGACCCGTGCCAGCCGGGTACGGAGATAGCCGCCGGAGCCGTCGGGGTCCTCGACCTTGACCACCCGCTCGCAGATGTTCCGCAGGTACGCCTCGGTGGGCGCGTTGCAGTTGGGGTCGATGACCGGGACGAAACGGATGCCGAGCGCCTGGCAGAACGAGGCCATCGAGATCGCGAAGTTCCCGGAGGAGGATTCGACGACGGTGGTGTCCTGGGTGACGTCACCGCGCTCGATGGCCCGCTTGAGGATCCAGAACGCCGAGCGGTCCTTGCTGCTGCCGTTGGGGTTGGCGAATTCCAGTTTCGCGTACAACTCGACCTTGTCGTCCGCCAGTTTGACGACCGGCGTCTCCCCGAAGGACGCGCTGAGCATGTCGAGCCTGCCGAGCAGTGCGCTCACTCGTCGAGCTCCCAGCGGTCGACCGGGCCGTATCGCGGGATCGGGAACTGCGAGGTGAGCTTGCGGACTTCGGTACGCGCGGCCTGGCGGGTGAACTCCTCCAGCTCGTAGTCGCGGTCGCCGAGCGGGCGGACGGCGCGCAGGACGGAGTCGATGAGCCGCGCGCACTGGCGCATCTCAAGGGCACCGAAGCCGCGTTGGGCGATGGAGTTCGTCCCGATGCGCACACCGCTGGTGACGGCGGACGGCCTCGGGTCGCCGGGTATGTGGTTCTTGTTGACCACGATTCCGACCTCCTCCAGGGCCCGTTCCACGACCAGACCGCTCAACGGAGAACCGATGAAGTCCAGCAGCACGATGTGGTTGTCGGTGCCCCCGGTGATGACCCGGTAGCCCAGCTCGGTCAGGGCTTCGGCGAGCAGCGCCGCGTTGTCGACGATCCGCCGTGCGGTCGCGCGGTACTCCTCGCCCTGGACGAGGTGCAGCATCCGCGCCTTGGCCGCGATGGCGGGAAGGACCGGCGCGCCCTGGAAGTACGGGAAGACCGCCCGTGACAGCTGCTGCGAGAGCGGTTTCCCACGTTTGCCCGTCGGGGTGTCCGCGTCCCGGCCGGACATGATCAGCGCGCCGCGCGGGCCGCCGAGTTGCTTGTGCGTGCATGTCGTGGTGATGTGCGCATGGTCGATGGGACTGGGGTGCAGACCGGTGGCCACCAGGCCCGCGATATGGGAGATGTCCGCCAGCAGAAGGGCGCCGGCCTCGTCCGCGATCTCGCGGAACCGGGCGAATTCGACGGTTCTCGGATAGGCGGTGGCACCGCAGATGATCATCTTAGGGCGGTGTTCGAGCGCGAGTTCCCTGACCTGCTCGTAGTCGATGCGTCCCGCGTCGTCGATACCGTAATTGACGGCCTTGAAGTAGGTGCCGGAATAAGCGACCGGATATCCATGGGTGAGATGACCGCCCTGGTCCAGCTTCATTCCCAGGATGACATCGCCCGGATCGAGGAGCGCGGAAAGGACGGCGTAATTCGCGGTCGTGGCCGAGTGGGCCTGCACATTCGCGTAACGGGCCCCGAAAACGGCCATGGCCCGGTCGATCGCGTACTGCTCGACGGGGTCGATCTCCCGGCAGCCCGCATGATAGCGCGCACCGGGGAGTCCTTCAGCGGTGACGTTCATCGCGACGGACGACATGCAGGCCAGGATCGACGGATCGACGATGCTGGACGACGCCACCATCATCAACGTGTCGTTCTGCCGGTTGTGTTCGGCCGTCAGCGCGCGATGCAGCAGGGGGTCCTCCAGGGCGAGCAGATCCGCCCCGCCTTGCAGGAAAGGCCCCAGCGCCGAACGTAACTGCCCGCCGTGTTCGGCCCGGCGTCCTTGGAAAACCATGCGGCAGCGTACCCCCCCGGGTGAATCGTCACGCCGTCCTGCCGAGGACGGTGCGACGTAATGGCACGACGTTCTGAGAACTCACGGGGAGAGCGCGAAAAAATACCACGCACGCACCTTGACCAGGGTGCGTACGGCATGGTTTCCGCGAAAAGCTTCCCCCGCTTATCGCAATGATAAAGCCCTCTCGGCCGGAGCCTGTCCTCGGCTCGACCGGTGAGGTTGAGAATGTCATATGCGACACCCTGCGTCCAGTCCCAACTTTAACCTCTGCGGGGCTGCACGTTACCTAACCGGTATCCGGTCGCACGGCCCGGCCGGCTCCTCCTGGACGGGGATTCATGCCCTATTCAGCTATCGCGGCGACGTGCTCGTGATGTGCGAATGCGAACGTTGCGATGGTGATTGCCGGCCGGGTGTGCCGCGGGAGCTGCCAGCGGACCAGGAGTCGCCGGACTCCGCCCAGCGGGGAGCCGGGAAGCCACTCCAGATCGTCCGGTTCGGCGTCCAGGACGAGGTCCGGACCGGCGGGGCGCCGAGACAGTAGTGGATCCCGTGTCCGAAGGCGAGGTGCCCGTGGGTGTCCCGCTCGATGTCGAAGCGCTCGGAGTCCTCGAACTTGCTCTCGTCGCGATTCGCGGCTGCCAGCGCGACCAGCACCGGATCCCCCGCGGGGATGACCGTGTCCCCGATGGCCGAAGGCCCGGCGCGACGCCGCCCCGTCAGGCACGTGTACCCAGTGCAGCGGCCCGTCTTCATGGCGCCGTGTCCCCGTTCCCCGTGGTCGCGCGCCCCTTCGAGCGCCGTCGCCAGCATGCCACGGCGAAGACGGCGGGATCGTCTGCTTTTTTCTCAAGTCCGTTGCGCCGGGGCGCCCTTGACCAGATCGGCGATCAACTCGTCGTCTTCTGGCCGTCCGTCCAGGTACGGAGCTTCTCGGGGTTGCGCACTGCCCAGATGTGCTTGATCCGGTCGCCCACGACATGGAAGGCGAACACCGTGACGGTGACGCCGTCGAATTGCGAGACCAGGCCGGGCCGGCCGTTGACGGTACGCTCCCGGATCGTCAGGCCGGGAGGCGCCGCGTTGGTGATGTCGGCATAGGTGCGCGCGATCTGTGCACCGCCTTCGATGGGGTGGAGTACGGCTCTGACGAGTCCGCCGCTGTCGGCGGTCATGGTGGCATCGGGGTCCAGGAGGCCGATGAGGGCGGCGATGTCGGTGGTCTCCCATGCCCGCTTGAAGTCCCTCACGATGCCGGCCTGCCGCGCCGTCGGAGTCGCGGGAGCCTCCTGCGACACGCGGACTCGGCGGCGGGCCGTGGAGGCCAGCTGGCGGCAGGCCGCCGGTGTGCGGCCGGTGATCTCGGCGATTTCGGCGAAGGCGTAGCGGAAGACGTCATGGAGGATGAACGCGACGCGCTCTGCCGGGGTCATGGATTCGAGCACCACGAGGAAGGCCATGTTCACCGACTCGTCCAGGGTGATCCGGTCGGCCGGGTCGAGCGTGGCGTCACCCGGCCGCCCGGTGACCCACTCCGTGGGCTCGGGCAGCGGCTCGGGGATCCATTGACCCGAGAACCGGCAGCCTACGGGGAGGAGTGTACGTTCGTACGCTCTGATTGTAGGCTCGCGCTCATGACTGTTGACGTACTGCGCCCGCCCGCCCTTGCCGAACGGCAGGCCCGCACGGCCGTTGCCGTGCTCTTCTTCACCAACGGGGCGCTGTTCGCCAACCTTCTGCCGCGTTTTCCGCAGATCAAGGCGGACCTCGGCATCGGCAACGCCGCCTACGGGCTGGCCGTCGCGGCGTTCCCCACGGGCGCCATCGCGGCCGGCCTGGCGGCCGGGGTGCTCGTCCGCCGACTGGGATCCGGACGCGTGGCCGTGGCAGGCACTCTGCTGACCGGCACGGGCGTCCTGGCCGCCGGTCTCGCCGACTCCGTGGTGCTGTTCGCGTCGGCCCTTTTCCTGGCCGGGGCGAGCGACGCGATCACCGATGTCGCGCAGAACGCCCACGGGCTGCGCGTGCAGCGCCGCTACGGCCGCTCCATCATCAACTCCTTCCACGCCATCTGGTCCGTCGGCGCGGTCGTCGGGGGCTCCATGGCCGCCGGAGCCATCGCGCTCGGGCTGCCGCGCGGGCAGCATCTGCTGATCTCGGCGGTGGTGTTCGGCACCGCCGCCTGCGTGGCGCTGCGGTTCTGTCTGACCGGGCCCGACACCGAGCCGGACGCGGGGGACCCGAAGCGGGAGCGCGAGCCGGGGCATGAGGAGCGTACGAAAGTCCAGCCGCGCATCCGCTACGTGCTGGCCGCGCTCGTCGTCATCGGCGCGGCCGGCACGCTCGTCGAGGACGCGGGCAGCTCCTGGGCCGCGCTCTACCTCTCCGACTCGCTCCACGCCTCGGCGACGCTCGCCGCCTCCGGCTACATCGCCCTGGTCGGAGCCCAGTTCATCGGCCGCCTGATCGGCGACAGGCTCGTCGACCGGTTCGGCCAGCGTACGGTCGCGCGCCTCGGCGGGCTCGTCGTCGCCGTCGGCATGGGCCTGGCCCTGGCCGTGCCCACGGCGACCGGCACGACCCTCGGGTTCGCCGCGGCCGGATTCGGGGTGGCGACCCTGGTGCCCGCGGCGATGCACGAGGCCGACGAACTGCCCGGCCTCAAGCCGGGTTCAGGGCTCACGATCGTCTCCTGGCTGATGCGGCTCGGCTTCCTGCTCTCGCCGCCGATCGTCGGGCTCGTCGCCGACGCGACCAGCCTGCGGGTCGGCCTGCTGGTGGTGCCCCTGGCCGGGCTGAGCGTGATGCTGCTGGCAGGGGTGCTACGGCCCCGAGACAGGTAATCGGCCGCTGGTCCATGTACGTTCCCACCTATGCCGATGGACCACCGCGGGCAGGACCCGCGCACGAAGACCGTCCGCCGCCCACAGCGGGCCGTACGCCCGGTCCGTCCCCTCTGAGCGCGACGACATGGCCACCGGACACACCGACCCGCAGCGCCGCGAACGCATCATCGCCGCCACTCTCGACCTCATCGCCGAAGAGGGCCTTGCCCGCGTCTCCCACCGCAAGATCGCCGCGCGAGCCGGCGTGCCCCTGGGCTCGATGACATACCACTTCAGCGGCATCGACGAACTGCTGCGCGAAGCCTTCGGCCGCTTCACCGACCACATCGTCCAGGTCTTCGACACCTATCTCTCCGCCCCCACCGACCGCGCCCAGGCACGAGCGGCGGTGGCCGACCTCGTCCACGCCCTGTCCGAGGGGCCGCAGCGCGACCTCGTCCTCACCCAGGAGCTGTACACCCTCGCCTCACGTCAACCGGACTACCGAGAACTCACCCACGAGTGGATGCGCCGCAGCCGCGTCCACCTGGAGAAACACTTCGACCCGGCGACCGCCCGCCAACTCGATGCCCTCATCGAGGGCTTGACACTCCACCGCGCCCTGGCCCGCGAACCGCACGACCGCACACTGACGCTTGAGGCCATCACCCGCATCACCACGACCACCGCGGGCTGATCCGCGTGGCGCCTAGATGAGTAAGTCCGAAGTCGTGGTCGTGTGCATGAAGCGAGGGTCTCGTTGGTCCGTTTGTGACGACAGACCTCGAAACCCTCGCGCTTGC
>NZ_JBITIB010000038.1:0-73128 GCF_044458565.1 Streptomyces sp. NPDC050433
ACCGACACCGGCGCATCCCCACCGACAGCCACCGAACCGACCTGGATCTGACGGCTGACCCTCCGATCGGCCAGCTTCACCGGAACATCCGGCATTCCGAGAGAAATCGCAGTCATCTGCTCAACAACCCCAAGGTGTGGATCGTGGTCCCGAGTTCGGCGGGCTCCAACCATCGAGATTACGGCACCGACTCACCGTCCGAGCACATCGCTGCGCCCAAACCACCCAACGGCTTACGGCCGGGCGCGAAGCGACACCCGGCCGTCAACCTGAAGCCGCTTGGACGGCATGTGATGTTCCACTTCCTACGAAGAGTGACGGGCGCCACCCTTCGTAGGATGCCGCGCGCCACGCTTTCCGCCGCGCCAACTAACTGATCTTGACCGGATTCACCACGTCGGCGATCAGCACCAACAGCGTGAAGCAGATGAAGATCCCCGCCACGACATAGGCGACGGGCATGAGCTTCGCGACGTCGAAAGGCCCCGGGTCCGGCCTCTTGAAGAGGCGGGCGAGTTTGCTCCGTACGGACTCCCACAGCGCCCCGGCCATGTGCCCGCCGTCGAGCGGCAGCAGCGGCAGCATGTTGAAGAGGAACAGCGAGAGATTGAATCCGGCCAGCAGGAACAGCATCATCGCGATCTGGTTCTGCGCCGGGACGTCCAGCGTCATCACCTCGCCGCCGATCCGCGCGGCGCCGACGACGCCCACGGGCGAGTCGTCCTTGCGGTCGCCGTCGGAGAAGGCGGCGTTCCAGAGATCAGGAATCTTGGAGGGCAGCGCGATGATCGACTCGACACCGGTAACGATCATGTCGCCCATGCGGTCGACGGATTCGCCGAAGGAGAGCGGAACGATCTCGGTGGCCGCGGCGAAGCCCAGGTAGCCGGCGGGCACGAACTCCTCGGGGACGACCTCCCCGTCGGCGTTCTTCTTCGCCACCATGTTCTTCGCCAGCGTCGCCTGGAGGACCTGCTCCTTGCCGTCACGTTCGACCGTGATGGTGGCGGGGCCGATCGTCTCCCGGATGAGGTTGGACAGGACGGACCACTTCTCGACGCGTTCTCCGTTGAAGGCGACGATCTTGTCGCCCTCCTTGAGACCGGCGGCGCGGGCCGGCGACACCGGGTCGCCCGCCGCGCACTTCTCGCGCGCCACGTCCTGGGAGATGACGCATTTCTGGACGCCGGCGACCTCGGTGGTCTGGGTCTGGAAGCCGAAGCTCATGGCGACGCCCATGAAGATCACGACCGCGAGGACCAGATTCATGAACGGTCCCGCGAACATCACGATCATGCGCTTCCACGGCTTGCGCGTGTAGAAGAGCCGGGTCTCGTCGCCCTCCTTCAGCTCCTCGAAGGCCGCCGAGCGAGCGTCCTCGATCATGCCGCGCCAGGGCGATGTGGACCGTGCCTCAACACGCCCGTCGGCGCCCGGCGGGAACATCCCGATCATGCGGATGTAGCCGCCGAGCGGGATCGCCTTGATCCCGTACTCGGTCTCGCCCCTGTTGCGCGACCAGATGGTGGGGCCGAAACCGACCATGTACTGGGGCACGCGGATGCCGAAGAGTTTGGCCGTCGAGAGGTGGCCCAGTTCATGCCATGCGATGGAGAAGAGCAGCCCGACGGCGAAGATCGCAATGCCGAGGACTGTCAACAGGATCGTCATGCGCGAGCCTCCGCGGGCTGTTCTTCGGCGAATTTCTCTGCCATTTCGCGGGCCCGGTTGCGTGCCCAGGTCTCCGCTTCGAGGACGTCCGCCATGGTGAGCGAGGTTCCCTTGGCGGGCTGTCCGTGCTCGGCGACGACTTCGGTGACGGTATCCATGATGCCGTTGAACGGCAGGCGTCCCGCCAGAAACGCGTCCACGCACTCCTCGTTGGCGGCGTTGAAGACCGCCGGAGCCGTACCGCCGAGCGATCCGACGTGCCGGGCGAGTCCCACGGACGGGAAGGCCTCGTTGTCGAGCGGGAAGAACTCCCAGGTCGACGCCGTGGACCAGTCGAAGGCGGGTGCGGCGTCCGGCACCCGTACCGGCCAGCCGATGCCCACGGCGATCGGACCGCTCATGTCGGGCGGCGTGGCCTGGGCGAGTGTCGAGCCGTCCGTGAATTCCACCATGGAGTGGACGTACGACTGGGGGTGGACGACGACCTCGATGCGTTCGAAGGGGATGTCGTAGAGGAGATGCGCCTCGATGACCTCCAGCCCCTTGTTGACGAGGGTCGCGGAGTTGATCGTGATGACGGGGCCCATCGCCCAGGTGGGATGCGCGAGGGCGGCGTCCGGGGTGACCTGGGCCAGCTCGGCCCTCGTACGGCCGCGGAAGGGGCCTCCGGAGGCCGTGACGACCAGCTTGCGCACATCGGCGCGGGTGCCCGCCGCGAGGGCCTGGAAGAGCGCGGCGTGCTCGGAGTCGACCGGGATGATCTGCCCCGGCTTGGCGAGCGCCTTGACCAGCGGGCCGCCGACGATCAGCGACTCCTTGTTGGCGAGGGCGAGCGTGCGGCCGGCTTCGAGGGCGGCGAGGGTCGGCGCGAGGCCGATGGATCCGGTGATGCCGTTGAGCACCGTGTGGCACGCGGACGTCGCGAGGTCGGTGGCGGCGTCCGCCCCGGCCAGGATCTCGGGGAACGGCTCGGAGCCGTACTCCGCGCCCAGCGCTTCGCGCAGCGCGGGCACGGCGTCCTCGCGGGCGACCGCGACGGTGCGGACCCGGAGCCGTCGCGCCTGCTCGGCAAGCAGCCCGACCCGCCCGCCTGCGGCGGACAGCGCGGTGACACGGAAGCGGTCGGGGTTGCGCAGGACCAGGTCGATCGCCTGGGTGCCGATGGACCCGGTGGAGCCGAGGACGACGATGTCCCGGCGGCCTTCGGACGCGTCGAAGGCGGTATGGGGGTCGGCGAGAGGGGCTGGACTGTCGCTCATGGCCCCATTCTTGCCGCATCCGGCCACGGCGCGGACAGTGACTGCCGAAAATGGGGCGCGGGGCGGCGCCTCCGGTCGTCCTCCGGGCCCGCCCGTCAGCCTTTCCCGCCCGCCTCGAACTTCTTCCACTGCGCCGCGATGACCTCTTCGGGCACCTTGCCGATGTCCTTGGTGTCCGTGATGTCGGCCCGGAAGGAGAGGGTGGTGGTGCCGGAGCGTACGACGGTGAGGTACTCGTACAGCTTCAGCGTGCCCTTCACGTCCAGGATCGTGAAGCGGTACGCCTGCGCCTCGTCGCCGAGGTCGGGTGCTTTGGCCGGCTCGACCTTCAGGTACTGGCCCTTGGCGACGGCCCGGTTCTCGACGAAGCCGCCCGCGCAGGCCTTGCCGGCGGTGCCGAGGGCCTTCATGACGGCGGTCGCGCCGTCTCCGTTGTAGGAGCGGAGCTGTACGGCGACGGTCGTGCCCACCATCTCCTCGGCGACGTCGACGTTGCGGTGGACCTCGGACGCCGGGTCGAAGGCGGTGGCGCCCTTGGCGAGGCTGACGAGCGGCTGGCAGGTGGTGGGGTCGGCGGTGTAGTCCTCGCCGAGGGGGGCGCCGAGGGTGAACTCTCCGGCGGTGTACCTGCCGATCTTCTCGCCGTCGGTGAAGGCGAGGGCCGTGAGGTCACGCTGGCTGAGGGCGCCGGAGCCGCCGGAGCCCGCGGAACCGCCGGGGTCACCGGATTCGCCTGAGCCGGCCGAGTCGGCTCCGCCTGTGGCATCTCCGGCGCCTCCGGCGGGGGTGGAGGCGGGCGGCTTGCCGTCCGTTCCCGGCTTCTTGGCGCCCTCGTCACCGTCGCTGGTCTCGTCGCCGCCGCAGGCGACCGCCCCGGTCAGTGCTGCGCCCACAAGCGCGAGCGCCGCCGCGCGGCGCAGTCGTGTGCGTCGGCCGCCGGGCCGTCCTTGGTTGCCCGCCCCGAACATGCCTGCCCCAATCGTCTGTTGATGGCGTTCTCGGTCCCGCGTCCTCGGCGGCTTCCCCCGCCGATCGCCCGGTTCACGCCGCGTGTGGTCACGTCGAGGCTCGATTGTGCTGCATGCGGGCCGCCGGGGTCACACGCGAACGGGGCGGGGATGGCGCGACGGGGTGAGACATCTTCGGCGAGTTGCGGCATCCGCATTGACACGACTCACGCGCGGCGCGATTGTGAGAGCGCTCTCAGAAAGGTCTGTACCTGAAGAGTCGCTCCCCTTCCGGTTTCCCCACTCCCGGCTACCGGTTCCGGCTCCCGGCCCTTCAGTCGCACCCGCCTCACCGGCGGCGTCCGTACGTCAGATTCCGCCCCCACTGCCCCCACTGGGATCTACCTGACGAGGAGGAAGCGCGAGTGCCTGCGATACGCAAGCTGCTGGCTTCTCTGGCCGCCGCGGTGGTCTTCACCACCGGATTCACGGCCCTGACCGCCGCGGCCCCGGCCGAGGCCGCCGTTCCCAACACCATTCCGTTCACGGTCACGAACAGCTCAGGCCGTGGCGAACAGGTCTACATCTACAACCTCGGTACGGAGCTCTCGTCCGGCCGCCAGGGCTGGGCCGACTCCAACGGCACCTTCCACGCCTGGCCCGCCGGAGGCAATCCGCCGACCCCGGCGCCCGACGCCTCCATCGCGGGGCCGCCTCCGGGCCAGAGCATGACGATCCAGCTGCCGAAGTTCTCCGGACGGGTCTACTTCTCGTACGGGCAGAAGCTCGACTTCAGACTCACCACCGGTGGCCTCGTGCAGCCCGCCGTGCAGAATCCGAACGACCCGAACAGGAACATCCTCTTCAACTGGTCGGAGTACACGCTCAACGACTCCGGTCTGTGGATCAACAGCACCCAGGTCGACATGTTCTCGGCCCCGTACGCGGTCGGCGTCAAAGGCCCCGACGGCACCACCAAGACAACGGGGCATCTGAAGGCGGGTGGCTACAACGGCTTCTTCAACGCTCTCAGGGGACAGCCGGGCGGTTGGGCCGGTCTGATCCAGACCCGTCCGGACGGCACCGTCCTGCGGGCCCTGGCGCCCGGCCACGGCATCGCGTCGGGCGCTCTGCCCGCGAGTGTCATGAACGACTACATCGACCGGGTGTGGGCGAAGTATGCCAACTCCCCACTCACGGTGACCCCGTTCGCGAATCAGCCGGCCGTCAAGTACGTCGGCAGGGTCTCCGGAAACGTCATGAACTTCACCAACACCTCGGGCGCGGTGGTCACCTCGTTCCAGAAGCCCGACGCGGACAGCATCTTCGGCTGCTACAAACTGCTCGACGCGCCCAACGACCAAGTACGGGGCCCGATTTCACGCACGCTGTGCGCGGGGTTCAACCGCTCCACGCTGCTGATCAACCCCAACCAGCCCGACGCCGGTTCGGCGGACTTCTACAAGGACTCCGTCACCAACCACTACTCCAAGAAGATCCACGAGCAGATGGTCGACGGCAAGGCGTACGGCTTCGCCTTCGACGACGTCGGGGCCCACGAGTCGCTGGTCCACGACGGCGACGCGCGGCAGGCGTACCTCACGCTCGACCCGTTCAACTGAGGCAGCGCTCCGTCACACCCCTGGGCCGCGTCTTCCATAAGGAGGACGCGGCCCTGTGGTTCTCCGTGCGGCCGATGTCCGGTGATGCTTCTTCCGCCCCGTCGGGGCCGCCGGAAGCGCCCGGCCCGGCCTGCGATCCCTCAGTGAATCGGCCGGTGGACGTTGTCCCGTTCGGAGGGCCCCGGCGTGGCGTCGGCGATCCAGGGGCCGTCGCCGCTCGGGTCGATGACGCCTTCCTCCAGCCAGGTATAGGCGCCGGCCAGCACGCCCTTCACGACCTTGCGGTCGATGTCGTCCGTGTTGGACCACAGCCGCGTGAACAGTTCCTCGACACGGATCCGGGACTGTCGGCAGAAGACATCGGCGAGCTGGTACGCCTCGCGGCCGTGCTCTCCCTCGGCGCGCAGCATCTCGGCCCGTACGCACGCCGCGCTCATCGCGAACAGTTCGGCGCCGATGTCCACGACGCGGCCCAGGAAGCCCTGTTTGGTCTCCATCCCGCCCTGCCAGCGCGACATGGCGTAGAAGGTCGAGCGGGCGAGTTTGCGCGACGTACGCTCGACGTAACGCAGGTGCGCGGAGAGATCCAGATGCCCCTTGGGGTGAAACTCCGCGTAGGAGCTCGGCAGTTGACCGGCGCCCGCGACCAGCTTCGGCAGCCAGCGCGCGTAGAAGACGCCCGCCTGCGCCCCGGCCTTCGCCTTGTCGGACAGCGTCTTGTCCGGGTCGATGATGTCGCCGGCCACCGCCAGGTGCGCGTCGACAGCCTCGCGGGCGATGAGCAGATGCATGATCTCGGTGGAGCCCTCGAAGATCCGGTTGATCCGCATGTCGCGCAGGACCTGTTCGGCGGGCACGGCTCGTTCACCGCGGGCCGCCAGCGAATCCGCCGTCTCGAAGCCCCGTCCGCCGCGGATCTGGACCAGTTCGTCGGCCATCAGCCAGCCCATCTCGGAGCCGTACAGCTTGGCCAACGCCGCCTCGATACGGATGTCGTTGCGGTCCTCGTCGGCCATCTGGGACGACAGGTCGACCACGGCCTCCAGCGCGAACGTCGTCGCCGCGATGAACGAGATCTTCTCCCCCACCGCCTCGTGGTGGGCGACGGGCTTGCCCCACTGCTCGCGTGCCGCCGTCCACTCGCGTGCGATCTTGAGGCACCACTTGCCGGCGCCGACGCACATCGCGGGCAGCGAGAGACGGCCCGTGTTGAGCGTGGTGAGAGCGATCTTGAGACCGGCGCCCTCGGGGCCGATACGGTTCGCCGCCGGAACCCGCACCTGGTGGAAACGGGTGACGCCGTTCTCCAGGCCGCGCAGGCCCATGAAGGCGTTGCGGTTCTCCACCGTGATGCCGGGCGAGTCCGCCTCGACGACGAAGGCGGTGATGCCGCCCTTGCGCCCCTCCGACTTCGGTACCCGCGCCATGACGACCAGGAGGTCGGCGACGACGCCGTTGGTCGTCCACAGCTTGACGCCGTCCAGGACGTAGTCGTCGCCGTCGCGCACCGCCGTGGTGGCGAGCCGCGCGGGGTCGGATCCGACGTCGGGCTCGGTCAGCAGGAAGGCGGAGATGTCGGTACGGGCGAGGCGCGGCAGAAAGGTGTCCTTCTGCTCCTGGGTGCCGAACATTTTGAGTGGCTGCGGTACGCCGATCGACTGATGCGCGGAGAGCAGCGCACCGATCGACGCGTTCGCCATGCCGACCAGGGCGAGTGCCTTGTTGTAGTACACCTGGGTGAGGCCGAGGCCGCCGTACTTCCTGTCGATCTTCATGCCGAAAGCGCCGAGTTCCTTGAGGCCGTTGACCACCTCGTCGGGGATGCGCGCCTCGCGCTCGATCCGGGCCCCGTCGATCTGCGTTTCGCAGAACTCGCGCAACGTGGCCAGGAAGGCCTCTCCGCGCCGTACGTCCTCGGCCGGGGGTGCGGGGTGGGGATGGATGAGATCGAGCCGGAAACGGCCGAGGAACAGCTCCTTGGCGAAGCTCGGCTTGCGCCAGCCCTGCTCACGGGCGGCCTCGGCCACCCGTCGTGCTTCACGCTCGGAGACCTTGGGCTCCGGGACCTGGGCCGTGTCGAATGAATCGGATGGAGCGGACATCGGGAACTCACCTCGCCGCGAACGTCGGGTCGATGGGCCCGACCGGCCAAGGCGTTGTCCTGTCGCCCTGGTGGGGAAGGTACCGGCCGGTACTACTCGTCCGTATCTACCCGAATACCGAGGGTGTGGCCAGTCCTGACGCGCACCGTCGGGGCGGCGGGGCGGGGCCTTTACGCATACACGCAGATGGCCGGGACCGCCGCGCGGCGGTCCCGGCCATCACTCCTCAGTACGGATGCGCGCGGCTCGTCCTAGAGGGCGAGGCCCGTGAAGACCATCACGCGCTCATACGTGTAGTCGTCCATCGCGTACTTCACGCCCTCGCGGCCGACGCCGGACTGCTTGACGCCGCCGTACGGCATCTGGTCGGCGCGGTACGACGGGACGTCGCCCACGATCACGCCGCCGACCTCAAGCGCCCGGTGGGCACGGAACGCTGCCTGCACGTCGTGGGTGAACACGCCCGCCTGGAGGCCGTACTTGGAGTCGTTCACCGTGTCGAACGCCGCGTCCTCGCCTTCGGCCTGGCTCAGAGTGAGGACGGGGCCGAATACCTCCTCGCAGGAGATCGTGACGTCCGGCGGGACGTCTGCGAGGACGGTGGGCGCGTACGAGGCACCGTCGCGCTTTCCGCCGGCCAGGAGCCGGGCGCCCGCCCGTACGGCCTCGTCCACCCAGGCCTCGACACGCTTGGCGGCGTCCTCGCTGACGAGGGGGCCGACGTCCGTGGCGTCGTCGGAGGGGTCGCCGGTGACCTGCGCCTCGACGGCGGCGACGATCTTCGGTACGAGGCGCTCGTACAGGGACGCGTCCGCGACGACGCGCTGCACCGAGATGCAGGACTGGCCGCCCTGGTAGTTGGAGAAGGTACCGATCCGGGTCGCCGCCCAGTCGAGATCCTTCTCGCTCGCGTAGTCGGCGAGGACAACTGCCGCACCGTTGCCGCCGAGTTCGAGCGTGCAGTGCTTGCGCGGCACCGAGTCCAAGATGGCGAAGCCGACCTTGTCGGAGCCGGTGAAGGAGATCACCGGCAGCCGCTCGTCCTGGACGAGGGTGGGCATCCGGTCGTTGGAGACGGGCAGCACCGACCAGGCACCGTCCGGCAGCTCGGTCTCGGCGAGCAGTTCGCCGATGAGCAGTCCGGAGAGCGGCGTCGCCGGGGCGGGCTTGAGGATGATCGGCGCGCCAACGGCGATGGCCGGGGCGATCTTGTGGGCGCAGAGATTCAGCGGGAAGTTGAACGGCGCGATGCCGAGGACGACGCCGCGCGGGAAGCGGCGGGTCAGTGCGAGGCGACCGGCACCGCCGAGGTCGGTGTCGAGTCGCTGGGCCTCGCCGCCGTTGAACCTGCGGGACTCCTCGGCCGCGAACCGGAAGACCGAGACGGCGCGGCCCACCTCGCCGCGTGCCCACTTCATGGGCTTGCCGTTCTCGGCGGAGATCAGGCGGGCGATCTCCTCGGTGCGCTCGACGAGACGCCGCGAGACGTGGTCGAGGGCGGCGGCCCTGACGTGCGCGGGCGTCGCGGCGAACTCGTCGCGCACCGCGTACGCGGCGGCGACGGCCTCCTCGACCTGAGCCTCTGTCGGGACGGCGACCTTGCCGACGATCCGGCCGTCCCACGGGGACGTGACGTCGAAGGTCTCCTCACCGGTGGCCCGGCGTCCGGCGAGCCAGAAGGCATGGGTGGCTGCCACAGTTTCGTTCGGCATTGCGAGTCCCGGCCCTTCCGAAGTGGTGGATGTCTCGTCCCACCGTAGGGGCGCGAGGCGTGCACGAGATTTGTCCGAGGTGGAGTGGTGGCAGGCACGGGCTGTGACGCTTTGGCAGACACCACGCGGGTACACCCCCGGACCGACGGGACGGCGCGGACCACCCGCACGTCGACCAGGAGCGGGCATGCGCGGTAAGTGCCGAACACGTCGCGGCAGTTGAGGCGGACAGCGTCGGACCGGCTGATCCTCAGAGCCGGACCACAGGGCAGTACAGCTACGGTCCCGGCGGCGGCGCAGAAGTGGTCTTCAGCGCCAGCCAGAGCTCCATCCGGACGTCCGGGTCGTCGAGCGTGCGGCCCAGGATCTCTTCCACACGGCGCATGCGGTAACGCAGCGTATGCCGGTGAACGCCCAGATCCGCCGCCGCGGCGTCCCATTGGCCGTGGCGGGAGAGCCAGGCCCTGAGAGAGTCCACCAGGTCGCCCCGCCCCTTGGCGTCGTGTTCGTACAGAGCTCGCAGCATGCCGTCGGCGAAGGCGCGCACAGCGTCGTCGGCGAGGAGCGGCAGTAGCGAGCCCGCGGCCATTTCCTCGTGCTCCACCAGCGCGCGGCCCCGACGGCGCGCGACGGACAGCGACTGTTCGGCCTGCTTGTACGCACCCGCCGCCGCGATCGGCCCCGTCGGGGCGGAGAGTCCGATGACGACCCCGGCGGCGTCCGCCTCCTGTTCCTTGTACGACTCACAGGCGGCGGTGACCGCGCCGGCGTCCGCCGCGAGCACGACGAGCCGTTCCTCGCCGTCGGGCACGGCGAGGACCGCCTCCCCGCCATGAGCCGCCGACGCCTCCAGCGAGTCGGTCAGCGACTGGAGCGGATGGTCGGTGGCAGGGTCACGGGGCTCGGACGGCGCCTCGGCCGGTTCCGCGATGAACAGCCGGAACGGGGCGTCCAGCAGCCCCCCGTACAGATCCCCCGCCACCGCCCGCGCGTGGTCGGGCTGTCCTGAGAGCAGCATCCGCAGCACCGCGGAGCCGAGCCGTTGCTCGGCCTCCTGGAGCGCGCGCGACCGCTCCGTCGTGAGGGTCAGGAGGGCCACCGCCGAGTGCACGGCGTACCGCTCCGCCGTGCCCAGCGCCGCCCCTGTACCGACGGCGAGCGCGCCCCGTACGCGCCGACCGGTGCCCAGCGACTGCAACTCGACCCGGTCGTCCGAATCGCCGACCACGGCGCTGGCCGGCGCGGGGCGCTCCCTCAACCGTTCCACTTCGGGCGTGAGGCGGGCGGCGCGGCGTGCGGCCCAGTCGGGCGCGGCGGCGACCACGGCGCCGGTCGCGTCATACAGCGCGGCCCAGCCGTCCACGTACGCGGCAAGGCGGGCGAGCAGCACGGCGGGGCCCTCGGAGAGCGCCGCGCGGGTCAGCTCCCGCTGCGCCTCGAAGCCCGCCGTGACGGCCCGGTACTGATCCGCGGCGATCGCCGCGGAGACAGCCTTGCTGATGGCGAGGAAGGGGGTAGGGCGCGGCACTGCGAGCAGCGGCAGTCCCTCCGCGCGCGCGGCGTCGACCAGGGCGTCCGGAATGTCCTCGTAGTTGACGCCGACGGCGAAGCCGAGCCCGACGACACCGGCGCCCACGAGGCGTCGTACGTAGCGCCGCATGGCCTCGGGGTCCTCGGCGCGCAGCGATACGGCGGTGACGAGCAGCAGTTCGCCGCCGTCCATGTACGGCACGGGGTCCTCCAGCTCGCTGACATGCGCCCAGCGCACCGGCGTATCGAGTCGGTCCTCCCCCGCGCGCACGGTGAGCTTGAGCGCCGAATGCTGGAGGAGCGAGGCGAGCGTGGGCGGCATGGCGGAACGTCGGACCTTCGTGAAGAGGACGAGCGGATGTTTTCGCCGTCCCGTAGTAACGGCGTACTCCAATTCTGCCAGGGTGTACGAGAAGAGGGGATGGGTCCGGAGGCCGGTTTCGCGGGCCGCACGGCCCCGTCCCCCACTCAGGCACCCCGGTGGCTCAGGCACTGCGCTCGCTCAGGTACGAAGGTCCACCAGCATGGGCGGCGTGTGTTCCCCGCCGACCGTGGTCAGTGAGAGCACCGCGTGTCCCGCAGGCAGGGAGTGGGCCAGCTCGGAGGCTGACCAGCGTTCGCGCTCGACCTCCCGCACCGTGACGGCCTGGGCGGTGGCGGCCTTGCCCGTCACCAGCCGCCGCATGAAGTGCAGCGCCTTGGTGAGCGGCTCGTCGGAGATGATCTGCCGGTCGGTGACGTCGCGGGTCTGGACCCACTCGGTGCCCCAGCTCTCCGCGAAGCGCCCGCCGTCCCACGGACCGAGGCCGGAGAACGCCATGCGGCAGCCCACGGCGCCGAGGAGCGGGCCCCGCAGCGGGTCGGGGACGTCTTCCAAGGTGCGCAGCGGGAGGACCACGCCGGCGTTCACCGAGCGCAGTCGCTGGATGGCGCGGACGGAATCGCCCGTCACGGTGTACGTCGCGTCGTCCAGGACGAGGCAGGCGAAGAGCGACCGGTCCGTGCGCGTATGCGCGGCGTCGGTGAACTGGGCGAGGAGGAGCCGGGCGATGATCCGGGATGCCTCGGCGTGGCCCCGTTCGGGCAGGTCGATCCTGACCCTCAGCGGATGCTCGATGGCGCGCAGCGAGAAGGACCGGCCACCGCTGCCATCCGTACGGAAGAAGTCGGCGAAGGCGGGCCGGTCGAGAAAGGCGAGGCGTTCGGCCAGGAGCACGCCGATGTCGTCGCCGCGCGTCGACTGCCGCTCACGGGCGTCGAGCTCGCGCAGTTGGGCGGCTGCGCCGGGGGCGTCGGACTCCTCCAGCGAGGTACGCAGGGCCTGGACGGCCTCAGGGGAACCACCGATCAGCTCCCGCAGTTCCGGGACGGCGGGGAAGTGGCCGTGGACGCTGCGGTACGGACCGATGAGCTGGGCGAGCGCGGTCGCGGCCCTGCGCCTGTCGCCGCCGGGGAGACCGGCCGCCAGATCCCCCACGAGGGCCTCCGACAGCGTCCTGGCGGCCTCGTCGGGGTCGTCGGCGCTCCCGTAGAGGTCGAGGTCGTGGGTGGCGCCTGGGCGGCCGACAGCGATCACGAGGTCGAAGGAGTCGTCAGGGGCGAGCGCCGCCCCGTAGGCGGTGACGGCGACGACGGCGGCGCGGTTGGCGAGCGCCTGGAGGCAGAGCGACTCGACGACGGGGCGGACCAGCCGGACCGTCTTGCCGGAGCCCGCAGGGCCGACGGCGAGCAGCGATGTGCCGAGCAGCCCCGGCTCCAGGGCGACGCCGGTGGTGCGGCGTGCGTACGGGTTGCGGGGATGGTCTGCCGCGGTGCCGATCCTGACCTGCCCGGTGGCGAGGTCATGGTTCGCGGTGCGCAGCGGCAGGTCACGCACACCCGAAGGGTGGGCGCAGGCGGCCGCGCCGTGGGCTCGGACGGTGTCGGTGAAGGCGGGCAGCCGTTCGGGCCGGGCACGGACGCCCTGCCAGGCGCGGCGGATCCGCGCGTAGTCGACATCGCTGAGGGTGCCTCGGTGTACGGCTTCGGCGAGTTTGGCGGCGGCTTCGGTGAGTCCCGCGGCGCGGAGTTCGGGCCACTCCGCAGGGTCGGCCTCGGCAGGGGGTGGCGGGGGCGGTTCGTCCGCGACGGCCATTCCGAGGCGCCTTCGTACGGATGGCCAGGTACCGACGCGCCCGACGACCGCGATCACGGCGGCGGCGAGGAGCACGTAGTAGACGTTAGACAGCCAGGTCAGTCTTTCGTCGTCCGACAACGTGCGCCAAAAGCACACCAGCACGAAGAGCGGCCACAGGGGCACCCCGTAGCGCCGCCAGACCTCGTTCCAGTTGCCGATACGGCCGAAGCCAACGGCGAGCAGGCCGATGACAAGGCCGTAGTAGAGATAGGTAGCCGCGGTGTACAGCCCGATATTCGAGCCATCCCCCCAGCTGTCGGGTGTCAGCCACTGCAGCGGCAGCAGCCACCAATTCTCGCCGAAGAGCCACCACCCTTCCAGGTAGCCGTTCCAGAGCAGTGACCAGACGAGCCAGCCGCACAGGTACGCGACGAGAGCACCGCTGAACAGCTGGCGGGCCGGCACCTGCTCCGGCTCCTCCGGCGGGCGTGGGCGGTGACCGAGGCGCCAGACGCCCGGTTCGGCCTGCGGACGGGGGATCCGCAGCCAGTCGGCCACGGACGCGCCGATGCCCGGCGCGGGCGCGTGCGTCGGCGAGGGTGGCAGCGCCGGGGGAACGGCCGAGACGGGGTGCCCCGACGGGGCCGCGTCCTTGGGCGGGGCGACCGGCGATTCCGAGTGGGCGGCGGGCGGCGGGGCCGGCGGCGGCGTGGGAGGCTCGGGCGGTGGCCCTGCCGGACGTGGCACGGGATTGGCTCGTGTGCCGCGTGAGTCGTGCGTGCCGTCGGTGTTCATGAACCCCTGTCCCCTGACCAGCCAGGTCCGCTCTGTACACGCCTCAATCTAGTGCCCACGTAGGGGGAGTTCACCGTTACGGCCGTACGGAGTGTTGATCGCCCGCCCCCGGCGTGCGCGGGGAGGTACGGCGCGCTCTATGTCCGTGGCGGACAACGACACGCCGTCGACACTCCCGAACGGCGCATGCCCGGCGCCCTCCTCCGCCCCTAGCCTGCGAAGTGAAGGCAGATGCGAGAACGCGAGACACGTAGCGTCCGGAACCACCCCCAGGAGCCCCTCATGACCGCAATCCCGCAGGAGCGGCGCGTCGTCACCGCCATCCCCGGTCCCAAGTCGCTGGAGCTGCAGAACCGCCGTACCGCCACGGTCGCCACCGGCGTGGGGTCCGTGATGCCCGTCTTTGCCGCCCGCGCAAGTGGCGGCGTCGTCGAGGACGTGGACGGCAACAGCTTCATCGACTTCGGGTCCGGCATCGCGGTGACGTCCGTCGGTTCCTCCGCCGAGGCCGTCGTGCGCCGCGCCACTGCCCAGCTCGCCGACTTCACCCACACCTGTTTCATGGTCACCCCGTACGAGGGCTACGTGGAGGTCTGTGAACAGCTCGCCGAGCTGACGCCGGGCGACCACGCCAAGAAGTCCGCGCTGTTCAACTCGGGCGCCGAGGCGGTCGAGAACGCGGTGAAGATCGCCCGCTCGTACACCAAGCGGCAGGCGGTCGTAGTGTTCGACCACGGCTATCACGGCCGCACGAACCTCACGATGGCGCTGACCTCGAAGAACATGCCGTACAAGAACGGCTTCGGCCCGTTCGCCCCGGAGATCTACCGCGTCCCCGTCGCGTACGGCTACCGCTGGCCGACCGGCCCGGAGAACGCGGGCGCCGAGGCCTCCGCACAGGCCATCGACGAGATCAGCAAGCAGGTCGGCGCCGAGAACGTCGCGGCGATCGTCATCGAGCCGCTGCTCGGCGAGGGCGGATTCATCGAGCCGGCGAAGGGCTTCCTGCCCGCCATCGCGAAGTTCGCCAAGGACAACGGCATCGTCTTCGTGGCCGACGAGATCCAGTCCGGTTTCTGCCGCACGGGCCAGTGGTTCGCGTGCGAGGACGAGGGCGTCGTACCCGACCTGATCACCACGGCGAAGGGCATCGCGGGTGGCCTGCCGCTCGCGGCCGTCACGGGCCGCGCCGAGATCATGGACGCCCCGCACTCGGGCGGCCTCGGCGGTACGTACGGTGGAAACCCGGTGGCCTGCGCCGCGGCGCTCGGTGCCATCGAGACGATGCGCGAACTGGATCTCGTCTCGAAGGCCAGGCGCATCGAGGAGATCATGAAGCCTCGTCTCAAGGAGATGGCCGAGAAGTTCGATGTCATCGGCGACGTACGGGGCCGTGGCGCGATGCTCGCGCTCGAACTCGTCAAGGACCGGGACACCAAGGAGCCGAACCCGGAGGCGACGGCCGCTCTCGCCAAGGCGTGCCACATGGAAGGGCTGTTGGTCCTCACCACCGGCACGTACAGCAACGTGCTCCGCTTCCTGCCGCCGCTGGTGATCGGCGAGGACCTCCTTACGGAGGGCCTGGACATCCTGGAGCAGGCGCTCGCCGGACTCTGATCTGACAGGCCCCGCCCCCGGGGCGGGGCCTGTGAAGAAGCTGTGGGAGGCCGATGGCGGGTTCACCTTCCCGCTGTCGGACCTGTCGGCCCTGACGTACGGTTTCGGCAGATGAAAGAAACACCCCGCTCGCAGGAGACTGCGGGCGAAGCCACGGCGGGGCGTCCCCAGCTCCGTCCTGGTCGCGTCATTGGGCGCACTGGAGCATCCAGCTCCGGAATTCCTCACCGATCGGACGGCCGCCCGCCCCAAACCCCCCGGGGCGCGCGGCGACCCGGTCCTGGCGGCCGTCTCGGAACTACCCCCCCTGTTCCGGGGCGGCCGACATTCCCCTCCGGGCCCTTCGGCCCAGTCGGCTCCTTCGGACCCTTCGCTCCTCTCGGGACGTTCGCTCTCTGCGCCGTCCTCTTCGCGCTCGTCACCTGGCAGGTCGCCGCCGGTGGCCCACTCCGTAACTCCGACGAGCGGCTGGGGCGTACGTCCTTCGGACGTGGCCCCGCCGGGCTGACGGAGTTCCTGGCAGATCTCGGCAGCATGGTGGTCGCCCTACCCGTCCTGGCCGTCGCGATCGTGTACGCCGCGTGGCGGGGGCACTGGGCGCGGGCGCTGGCGGTTGTGGCGGCCATGGCCGCCGTTCCGGCACTCGTGATGCCGCTCAAGCTGTGGATCGACCGTACTGGGCCGCTCACGGCGGAGTCCGGCTACTACCCGTCCGGCCACACGGCCACGGCGATGGTCGCCTACTGCGGCGCCGCGCTTCTGCTGCGGCCCCGTACGGGGCTCGGACGGGCGATGCCCGTCGCCGTGGTGCTCAGTGCGGCGACGGGCATCGGACTGGTACTACGGGGCTACCACTGGCCGCTGGACGTCCTCGGCAGCTGGCTGCTCTGCGGCATGGTGCTGGCCCTGCTGGTGGCGGCCCTGCGGTGGATCGACAACCGCGGGGCCGCCGGAACGGAGACGGACGTCCGGTAGCGCGCGGCGAGTTCCCTCGGCTCAGCTTCCGAAGTACGCGTCGAAGTTGCGCGAGAACTCCCACTGGTTGAAGCGGTCCCAGTTGATCGACCAGGTCATCAGCCCGCGCAGCGTGGGCCAGGTGCCGTGCGTCTGGTACGACCCGCAGTTGGTCTTCTTCGTCAGGCAGTCCAGGGCCTTGTTCACCTCCGACGGGGCGGTGTGCCCGTTGCCCGCCTGCGACGACGCCGGGAGACCGATCGCCACCTGGCCCGGATCGAGCGCCGGGAAGACCTTGGTGATGTCGCCGGCCACCGGGAAGCCGGTGAGCAGCATGTCGGTCATCGCGATGTGGAAATCAGCGCCGCCCATCGTGTGGTACTGGTTGTCGAGCCCCATGATCGGGCCGGAGTTGTAGTCCTGGACGTGCAGCAGGGTGAGGTCGTCGCGCAGCGCGTGGATGACGGGGAGGTACGCCCCGGCACGCGGGTCCTGGCCGCCCCAGGGGCCGGAGCCGTAGAACTGGTAGCCGAGCTGTACGAAGAACGTCTCCGGGGCCATCGTGAGCACGAAGTCCACCCCGTACTTGGCCTTGAGGCTCTTCACGGCGGAGATCAGATTGACGATCACGGGGCTCGTGGGGTTGCGGAAGTCGGTGTCGCCGGTATTGAGGGAGAGTGAGTGGCCCTCGAAGTCGATGTCGAGACCGTCGAGACCGTACTCATCGATGATCTTGGATACAGAGCTCACGAAAGCGTCTCGGGCCGCGGTCGAGGCCAGTTGGACCTGGCCGTTCTGGCCGCCGATGGAGATCAGGACCTTCTTGCCCGCGGCCTGCTTGGCCTTGATCGCGGCCTTGAACTCGGCGGTTGTTTCGACGTTCGGGCATTCGGCGACGGGGCACAGGCTGAAGCGGATCTCGCCCGAGGTGACCGATGTCGGTTCACCGAAGGCGAGGTTGATGACGTCCCACGAGGCGGGCACGTCGGACATGCGGGTGTAGCCGGAGCCGTTGGCGAAGCTGGAATGGAGGTAGCCGACGAGGGCGTTGGCGGGGAGGGCGGCCCCGTTGCCGCCGCCTGCCGCCTGGGTGGTGGCGGTGACGGCGGAGGAGAGCGGAGAGCGCCCTGCGGCGTTGGTGGCCGACACCTGGAAACGGTAGGCGGTCGCGGGGCTCAGCCCGGTGACGGTGGTCGACGTGCCGGTGACATCCAGGTCCGGGGCGCCGTCACGGTGCACCGTGTAGCCGGTCGCGCCCGCCACAGGCGACCAGGCGAGGCCGACCGATGACGCGGTGACCGTCGAGGATCTGAGGCCCGCGGGGGCGGCGGGCGGCTGCCCGGTCTCGCCGGCCGGCCCGACGAGGCTGAGGTCGTCCACGTGGTAGGCGGGTGCGCCGTACCAGCCGTTGGTGTACACGGTCACGGCCGTGGTGGCGGGACCTGTGCGGAACGAGGTGGTCAGTTTCTGCCAACTGGGCGCGGACGGGGCCCACGTTGAGACGTCGGTGGTGCCGGTGCCGGAGGCGCCGAGGTAGACGTAACTTCCCTGGACCCAGGCGCTCAGCGTGTACGCCGAGTCGGGTCGGACCGTGACGGTCTGGGTGCATTTCGCGTTGTCGCCGCCCGCCGGGGTGGCCTTCAGCGCGGCCGTGCCGCCGTGCACGGGGGCGCTGACGCTCACGCCGCTGCCGCCCGTGCAACTCCAGTCGGCGAGGCCGGATTCGAAGCCGCCGTTGGTGGCGACGTCGGCGTCGGCCGCACGCGCCGTCTCGGCGGACACGACGAGGCCGCCGGCGGTGAGCACGGCCGCCGCGAGAGCAGCCAGCAGTCTGGAGTACCGAGAAGGTCGTCTGTTGCGTTTCACAACTGCCTCCGGGCATGGCGGAATTGAGTGACCGAGCCGCGGCACAACATGGTCCAGACCAATCATGTTGTCAAGACCTCTGGCGCCCTTACGACTCGACCGCCCTCCCCCCCCCACTCCCAACGCTCCTTCCGCCCGCACCGTCGACGCCGCCGTCGCCGTCGCCGTCGCCCGCGATCCCGGCTGCCGCCTCGCGCATCGCCAGTTCCAGCAACGGCGGGTCGGTGAGCGTGCCCGAGCCGTCGGGCGGGACCAGCCAGCGGACGCCGCCCCCGGTGCGGCCCGGATAAGGGACGACGATCCAGGCGCCGCTGCCCGCGCCCCGCACCCCCGTACCGATCCAGTCGGCGACGGTGCCCGGCGGCACGAAGAATCCGAGGCGCGCGTCGCCGAAACCGGCCAGGACGGGGCCCGGCCGGTCGACGAGCCGGTTCAGCACCTCAAGCGTCGGATACCCCAGCTCAGCGGGGAGGATCAGGACGTCCCAGCGCTTCCCGGCGGGAAGGAGAGCAACCCCGTGCGGGTTCCGCTCCCACTCCCGCCGGCAGGCATCGGGATCGGGCGCCACCGACGCCAGCCACTCCAGCGCGGCCCTCGCCGCCGGGTTGACCTTCGAGTCAGTCATCATGCGGCCTCCGCTCCACGTTGCTGGACGGTGCGTCCACGGAGGGAGAGGGAGGTCATGCCGCATCATTACGCGACTTCCGACCGACGGCCGGTGGCGACGTGGAGGGAAAAAGGCACCCTCCCTACGGAGGTCAGCTGTCGAAGCCCAGCCCCACCCGGTCCATGGCCCTCAGCCACAGATTCCGCCGCCCGCCCCTGACGTCCGCGCGGGCCAGCGACCACTTGGTGAGCCCGATACCGGCCCAGGCGGCCGGCTCCGGCGGGAACGGCACGGGCTTCGTCCTGACCATCCGCAGCTCCGTACGCCCCGTACGCTCCCCGGCGAGCAGATCGAGCATCACGTCGGCGCCGAAGCGGGTCGCGCCCACGCCGAGGCCGGTGTACCCGGCGGCGTACGCGACCCGCCCGCCGTGCGCCGTACCGAAGAAGGCGGAGAACCGCGAGCAGGTGTCGATGGCACCGCCCCACGCGTGGCTGAACCGCAGGCCCTCCAACTGAGGGAAGCACCGGAAGAAGTGCGAGGCGAGCTTGAGATACGTCTCGGGGCGGTGGTCCAGGGCGGCGTCGAGGCGCCCTCCGTACGGATAGATCGCGTCGTAGCCGCCCCACAGGACGCGGTTGTCCGCGGTGATCCGGAAGTAGTGGAACCGGTTGGCGCCGTCGCTGAGCCCCTGCCGCTTCTTCCAGCCGATCGCGCCGAGTTGGTCCTCCGTAAGAGGCTCGGTCGTCAGGGCGTAGTCGTAGACGGGCACCGTGTACGGCCGCACACGCCGCACCAGCGACGGGAAGACGTTCGTGCCGAGCGCGACGTGGCGGGCCAGGACTCGCCCGTACGGCGTGCGGACGGCCATGCCGGACCCGGAGCGGACGAGTTCGAGACCGGGCGTGTTCTCGTAGATCCGTACGCCGAGGTCGAGACAGGCCCGCTTCAGCCCCCACGCCAGCCTGGCCGGGTTCAGCATGGCGACGCCGCGCCGGTCCCAGAGGCCGCCCAGGAACGTCGGTGAGTCGACCTCCGCGCGGACCGCCTCGCCGTCCAGGAGTTCCAGACCGCCGAAGCCGGCCGCGGTCACCTCGCCGTACAACTGGCGAAGGTCGTCGAGCTGGTGCGGCTCGGTGGCCACGGTGATGTCACCGGTGCGCTCGAAGTCGCAGTCGATGGCGTAGCGCTCGACGGCCGACTCGATGCCGTCGAGATTGCCCTCACCGAGGTCCTCAAGTGCCCGCAGCTCACCGGGCCAGCGGCTGAGACCGTTGGCGAGGCCGTGAGTGAGGGAGGCGGAGCAGAAGCCGCCGTTACGGCCGGAGGCGGCCCAGCCGACCTCGCGGCCCTCGACCAGGACGACATCGCGGCGCGGGTCGCGCTCCTTGGCGAGGAGCGCGGTCCACAGGCCGCTGTAGCCGCCGCCGACGACGAGCAGGTCGCAGCGTTCGTCGCCCGCGAGGGCGGGCACGGCGCCCGGCTTGCCGGGGTCGTCGAGCCAGTAGGCGACGGGCTGCGCGTCGGCGAGTGAGGCGGCTGCTGTGCGCATGGCTCCAGGGGCCATGTCTTCCAACTCCTTCAGGTTCCGCTCAGGGTGTTGCGGCCTTCTTGCGCCGGCTGCTGACCAGCTGGCCGCCGATCACCATCAGTACCGCGATGGCGAACATCGCCGTCCCGATGACGTTGATCTGCACCGGTGTGCCGCGCTGCGCCGATCCCCAGACGAACATGGGGAAGGTGACGGACGAGCCGGCGTTGAAGTTGGTGATGATGAAGTCGTCGAACGAGAGGGCGAAGGCGAGCAGCGCGCCCGCCGCGATCCCCGGTGCGGCGATCGGCAGGGTGACCCGTACGAAAGTCTGCACCGGCCCCGCGTACAGATCGCGCGCCGCCTCCTCCAGCTTCGGATCCATGGACATGACCCGCGCCTTGACGGCCGTCACGACGAAGCTGAGGCAGAACATGATGTGCGCGATGAGGACGGTCCAGAAGCCCAACTCCGCCCCCATGTTCAGGAATAGAGTCAGCAGCGAGGCGGCCATCACGACTTCGGGCATCGCCATCGGCAGGAAGATCAGCGAGTTGATCGCGCCGCGCGCCCGGAAGCGGTAGCGGACCAGGGCGAAGGCGATCATGGTGCCGAGGACGGTCGCCCCGACCGTCGCCCAGACGGCGATCTGGAACGAGAGCGTCAGCGACCCGCAGAGGTCCGCGACGCCGCACGGGTCCTTCCATGCATCGAGCGAGAACGTCTGCCAGGCGTAGTTGAAGCGCCCCTTCGGCTTGTTGAAGGAGAACACCATCACCACGAGGTTAGGCACGATCATGTACGCGAGCGTGAGCAGCCCCGCGACGACGACCACATTGCGTCGGATCCAGCGCATCAGACCAGGTCCTCCGTCCCTGAACGGCGGATGTAGACGGTGACCACGACCAGAACGACCGCCATGAGGATGAACGAGAGCGCCGCCGCCGTCGGATAGTCGAGCACGCGCAGGAACTGGCTCTGGATCACGCTGCCGACCATCTTGGTGTCGGTGGAGCCCAGCAATTCCGCGTTGACGTAGTCACCGCTCGCCGGGATGAAGGTCAGCAGCGTGCCGGAGACGATGCCCGGCATGGACAGCGGGACGGTGACCTTGCGGAAGGTCGTCGCCGGCTTCGCGTAGAGGTCCCCGGCCGCCTCGTGCAGCCGGCCGTCGATGCGCTCCAGCGAGGTGTAGAGCGGCAGGATCATGAACGGCAGGAAGTTGTACGTGAGGCCGCAGACGACGGCCATGGGCGTGGCCAGGACGCGGTCGTCGGCCGTCCAGCCGAGCCAGCTGGTCACGTCCAGCACCCGAAGGGCGTCCAACACCCCGACCACGGTGCCGTCGTCCGCGAGGATCGTCTTCCAGGCCAGCGTACGGATCAGGAAGCTCGTGAAGAACGGGGCGATGACCAGCACCAGCAGGAGGTTGCGCCAGCGGCCGGCCTTGAAGGCGATGAGGTACGCCAGCGGGTAGCCGAGCAGCAGACACAGGACGGTGGCGGTGCCCGCGTACAGCAGCGAGCGCACGAACTGCGGGTAGTACTCCTGGAGCGCGTCCCAGTAGGTCTGGAAGTGCCAGGTGACCTTGAAGCCCTCCTCCAGCGAGCCCGTCTGTACAGAGGTCGACGCCTGGTAGACCATCGGCAGCGCGAAGAACACGACGAGCCACAGAATGCCGGGCAGCAGCAGCCAGTAAGGGACGAGGCGTTTACGGTGCGGAACCTTGCGTACTGCCGCTTCGGTGACCGGTGGTGTGGGTGGCGCCGGAGGTGCTTCCGTGGCGGTCACGCCCCCTCCTCGTCCACCGTCTTGACTCCCGCGTCGATGTCCTGGGCGGCGTCGAGTCCGAAGGTGTGCGCGGGGTTCCAGTGCAGGACCACCCCGGCCCCGGGAACGAGCCGGCCGTCGCGCTCGATGTTCTGCGCGTACACCTCCAACTCCCCACATACGGGGCTGTCGATGACGTACTGCGTCGAGACGCCGATGAAGCTGGAGTCGACGATGCGCCCCGTGATCCGGTTACGGCCCGCGGGGACGGAACCCTCGTCGTCCGCGTGCGCCAGGGAGATCTTCTCGGGGCGTACGCCGACGAGCAGCCGGCCGCCGTTCGAGACCTGCGTCGTACAGCGGTCGGCGGGCAGCCTCAGCTTCACGCCCGCCGACATCACCACCACCTCGTCGCCCGTCTTCTCCGCGACATCGGCCTCGATGAGGTTGGAGGTGCCGAGGAAGTTGGCCACAAAGGTCGTCTGAGGATTCTCGTACAGCTCCGCCGGCGCGCCCAACTGCTCGACCCTCCCCGCGTTCATCACGGCGACCGCGTCGGCCATCGTCATGGCCTCCTCCTGGTCGTGCGTGACATGGACGAAGGTGATGCCGACCTCCGTCTGGATGCGCTTGAGCTCCAGCTGCATCTGGCGGCGCAACTTGAGGTCGAGTGCGCCGAGGGGCTCGTCGAGCAGCAGCACCTTCGGATGGTTGATGAGCGCGCGGGCCACGGCGACGCGCTGCTGCTGGCCGCCGGAGAGCTGGTGCGGCTTGCGCTTCGCGAAGTCGCCGAGCTGGACGAGGTCGAGCATCTCGCCGACCTGCTTCTTCACCGACTTGATGCCGCGACGGCGCAGGCCGAAGGCGACGTTCTCGTAGATGTCGAGGTGCGGGAAGAGCGCGTAACTCTGAAAGACGGTGTTGACGGGGCGCTTGTGCGGCGGCAGTCCCGTGACGTCCTTGGCACCGAGGAAGACCGACCCGGTCGTGGGGTCCTCCAGGCCGGCGATCATCCGCAGCGTGGTGGTCTTGCCGCAGCCCGAGGCGCCGAGGAGCGCGAAGAAGGAGCCCTCGGGGACGGTGAGGTCGAGGGGTTTGACGGCGTGGAAGGAGCCGTACGACTTGCTTATCCCGGTGAGGCGGACGTCGTCGCCGCCCCGGTCGGTGGATGCGGTGTCAGTCATGAGTAACGATCCCGGGGGCTTGGGAGGGGAGTGACGGGGCGGAGGGGGCCTGTGGACGGGCTCAATGGGACACGGCTAGGCCTAGGCACCGATGAGCTTGGCGAACTTCTCCTCGTACGCCGTCTCCTCCTTGCCGCTCAGCGAGCGGAAGGCATGGGACTTCGAGGCCATCGCCGCGTCCGGGAGGATCAGCGGGTTGGACGCCATCGATTTATCGATCTTCGCGAGTTCCGAGCGGACGCCTTCGACGGGGCAGACGTAGTTGATGTACGCCGCGAGCTGCGCGGCGATCGGAAGCTCGTAGTAGTGGTCGATGAGCTTCTCGGCGTTGGTCTTGTGCCGTGCCTTCGCCGGGACCAGCAGATTGTCGCTGGAGATCATGTAGCCGGCATCCGGGATGGCGAACTGGACGTCCGGGTTGTCGGCCTGGAGCTGCACGATGTCACCGGCCCACGCGATGCACGCCGCGATGTCGCCCTTGCTGAGGTCCGCCGTGTAGTCGTTGCCGGTGAAGCGGCGGATCTGCTTCTTGTCGACGGCCTTCTGGATACGGGCGACGGCACCGTCGAAGTCGTCGTCCGAGAACGACGCCGGGTCCTTGCCCATGTCGAGCAGGGTCAGCCCGATGGAGTCGCGCATCTCGGAGAGGAACGACACCCGCCCCTTGAGGTCCGGATCGTCCAGCAGCTGCGAGACCGACTCGATCTTCCGGCCCCCCGTCGCCTTCGTGTTGTAGGCGATGACGGAGGGGATCCCGGTCCACGGATACGTGTAGGCGCGCCCCGGATCCCAGTCCGGCGAACGGAACTGCTGGGACAGATTCGCGAACGCGTGGGGCAAGTTGGCTGGATCGAGCTTCTGCGCCCAGCCGAGCCGGATGATGCGGGCGGCGAGCCAGTCGGTGACGCAGATGAGGTCGCGCCCTGTGTCCTGGCCCGCCGCGAGCTGCGGCTGGATCTTGCCGAAGAACTCGACATTGTCGTTGATGTCCGCCGTGTACTTCACCTGGATCCCGGTGCGCCTCGTGAACGCCTCCAGGGTGGGATAGCTCTTCTCGTCCTCGCTGACATCCATGTACTCGGTCCAGTTGGAGAAGACGACGCGCTTCTCCTTCGCCGAGTGGTCGGTGGACGCGGGGCCCCCGCTCTCCCCCTTCGCGGGCGGAATCCCGCAGGCGCCGAGGCCTGCCACGCCTCCGATCGTGAGCGCCCCCGCGCCGGTGGCACGCAGCAGCGAACGGCGGCTGAGCGCGCCCCGTCCGTTGCGGAGGCTGCGACGCGTCGCGGCTATCTGGGCCGCGGAGAGACGGTCGGGCTCGTACTGCTCCATGGGCGGTGCCCTTTCGGGAGAGGAGAGGGGTGAGGCGAGTTAGTGACGGTCCCCGAAAATCGTGCGGTGCCAGTCCTTCCTGGCGACCGCGGTGTTGTCGTACATCACATGCTTGACCTGTGTGTACTCCTCGAACGAGTACGCCGACATGTCTTTTCCGTAACCACTGGCCTTGTAGCCGCCGTGCGGCATCTCGCTGATGATCGGGATGTGGTCGTTCACCCACACACAACCGGCCTTGATCTCGCGAGTGGCGCGCCCCGTGCGGTACACGTCGCGGCTCCAGACGGACGCGGCGAGGCCGTACGGGGTGTCGTTGGCGAGGCGGATGCCCTCGTCATCGGAGTCGAAGGGGAGCACCACCAGGACGGGGCCGAAGATCTCCGACTGGACGATCTCGCTGTCCTGGGCGGCGTCCACGACGAGCGTGGGGCGGTAGTACGCGCCGTCGGCGAGCCCGGCACCGTCCGGCGCGGTGCCGCCGGTGACGACGCGGGCGTATCCACGGGCCCGGTCGACGATGCCGGCGACTCGGTCGCGGTGGGCGTGCGAGATCAGCGGCCCCATGTCGGTCGACGGGGCGAACGGGTCGCCGAGGCGCACCGTCTCCATCAGAGCCGCGACGGCGCTCACGAAGGCGTCGTAGAGCGGACGTTGGACGTAGGCGCGGGTGGCGGCTGTACAGTCCTGCCCCGTGTTGATGAGTGCGCCCGCGACGGCGCCCTGGACGGCGGCTTCGAGGTCCGCGTCGTCGAAGACCAGGAACGGGGCCTTGCCGCCGAGTTCCAGATGCAGCCGCTTGACGGTGGACGTGGCGATCTCGGCGACGCGCTTGCCGACGGCGGTGGAGCCGGTGAAAGAGGTCATGACGACGTCGGGGTGGCCTACAAGGTGTTCGCCGGCTTCCACACCCGCCCCGTTGACGATGTTGATCACCCCGTCGGGGATGCCCGCCTCCTGTGCCGCCTGAGCGAACATCAGCGAGGTGAACGGCGTCAGCTCGGACGGCTTCAGCACGATCGTGTTGCCCGCGGCGACCGCCGGGAGGATCTTCCAGGCGGCCATCTGGAGCGGATAGTTCCAGGGGGCGATCGAGCCGACGACGCCGATCGGTTCGCGGCGTACGTAGGAGGTGTGGTCGCCGCTGTACTCGCCCGCCGACGCGCCCTCCAAATGACGAGCGGCGCCGGCGAAGAAGGCGGCGTTGTCAACGGTCCCCGGAACGTCGAACTCCGTGGACAGCTTGATCGGCTTTCCGCACTGAAGCGACTCGGCCTCGGCGAATTCCGTGGCCCGTTCGGCGAGTACGGCGGCGAAACGGTGCAGCGCGTCCGAGCGCTCCCCCGGCGTGGCGCCCGCCCAGCCCGGATACGCCGCGAGCGCGGCGGCCACGGCGGCGTCGACATCGTCCGCTCCCGCCAGTTCGTACGTGAGCAGTTCCTCGCCCGTCGCCGGGTCGACCACGGTGTGCGTACGGCCCGAGGTGCCGGGACGCAGCCGACCGTCGATGAACTGCGCACCGTCCGCGAAGCGGTCCCGCGCGGGGAAGCGGTTGCCCATGGCGCCCTCCGTGTTTCCGGCTGTCGCCGCGGTTGACCCGAAGCCGTCATTGTTCTTCTGAGTTGTTCTGGCTTGAATTGAGTGCCGATACTGACAGAGCAGTGGGCGTCCAACAAGTGATTCCGTTGTTGCCTTTTGGTTACGCGACGGAATCGGTTGACCATGTGTCGCTCTTACCCCTTGATCGGCTTACGGACTGTCAGTGGTCGCTGGCAGACTCACTTGGCATGGGGATGATCACGGTTGCCGAGCTGATCGACCGTACGGGGCGCGGTGCGAAGCTCAAGTATCTGTACTTCTGGGGGCACACCCCGCGGCGGGACGGCGTAGTCGGAGCAAGCTGCCTCAGCCAGTGGTGGCAGTCACCGTTCACCGTCGACGGGGTCGAATACGCGACGGCGGAGCACTGGATGATGGCCGCCAAAGCCCGCCTTTTCCACGACGCGGAGGCCGAGCGGTCGGCTCTGACCGCGTCAGGTCCGGCGCTGGCCAAGAAGGCCGGGCGGCTGGTGCGAGGATTCGACGAGACCGTATGGGAGCGCGAGCGGTCCGGCATCGTCGTGGAGGGCAGCGTCCACAAGTTCCGGCAGGACGACCGGCTGCGCGACTATCTTCTGGGAACCGGTGACCGGGTGCTCGTCGAGGCGAGCCCGACGGACCGGATATGGGGCATCGGGCTGGCGGCGGACGACGAACGGGCGCAGGATCCTGCGCACTGGCGAGGGCTGAATCTGCTCGGATTCGCTCTCATGGAAGCGCGTGAACGGCTCCGCGCGGAGGCGGCGAGCGCCTGACACCACGCCCGTCCGCCGACCAGGCGGGCTGCCGGGCGGGCCTTCGGCGGGATCAGTGGCGGGTGTCCACGAGGAGCATGGCGGAGTAGTCGTCGGTGCCGCTGTCGTAGTCACTGTTGTCGTTGTTGATCGCGTCGGTGATGCCCCAGACGATCAGACCGATGACGACCGCCCCGATGACAATCCCGATGGTGCCCATGATGATCCCTGAGAGGGCCTGACCGCTGTTGGTGGCCTCACCCCGTTCGGCGCGCTTCCTACCGACGACGCCGAAGATCACGGCGAGGATGCCGAGGACGATGCCGACGACGCCGTACAGGCAGAACAGACAGATGGAGAGAATGCCGAGCGTCATCGCGGCGACGCCCATGCCGTTCGCCGGAGCGGGCTGCCAGCCGCCCTGGCCGTATCCCGGATAGCCCGGATACCCCTGGTAGCCGGGATACGACGCGCCGGGGTACGCGGAGCCGGCGGGCGTGCCCGGATAGCCGTACGGACCGGAAGTCGTGGGGGCCGGTCCTCCGGGGGCTATCGGCGGCGGCGGTACGGCTCCGGAGGCCGGCCCGGCACCGTAGGGGGAACCGCCCGACCCCGGCTCCACACCGGGCATCGAGGTGACGGTCGGCAGGTTGTGAACGTGCCCGACCGGCGGCTGGTCCTGGACCGGCGGCGCCTGCGCCGGCTTGTCCAACGGCACCGCGCGCTCCGGCGGCGCCCAGGGATCGTTCGGCTCGTGGGCGCCCGGCGGCTGAGCGCTGCTGTCTGACATGGTCCTCCCCCATCGTGATTCCGTCATGCTAAGGCCTCTGCCGGGCGCTCCCTCCGCCCCGCCTACGATGATCCCTGTCCGGTAAAGCCCGGGGCAGGGGGACGTCCTGCCCGGCGGACGGCGACACCCATTCCGCCGCCGCTCAGCAAGCGGAGGACCCGATGACCGACCTTCACCCCTTCATCGCAGGGCTGCCCAAGGCGGAGCTGCATGTCCATCACGTCGGCTCGGCGTCGCCCCGTATCGTGTCCGAACTGGCGGCCAGGCACCCGGGCTCCAAGGTGCCGACCGACCCCGAAGCGCTGGCCGACTACTTCACCTTCACCGATTTCGCGCACTTCATCGACGTCTACCTGTCCGTCGTGGATCTGCTGTGCACCCCGGAGGACATCCGGCTGCTGACGTTCGAGATCGCCCGCGACATGGCCCGGCAGAACATCCGCTACGCCGAGTTGACGGTCACCCCCTTCAGCTCGACCCGACGGGGCATCCCCGAAGTGGCCTTCATGGAGGCCATAGAGGACGCCCGCAAGTCGGCCGAGGCCGAGTTCGGCGTCGTACTGCGGTGGTGCTTCGACATTCCGGGCGAGGCCGGTCCGGAGGCCGCGGACGAGACGCTGCGGCTGGCGGTCGACCTCCGCCCCGAGGGTCTGGTGTCCTTCGGTCTCGGGGGCCCCGAGATCGGCGTGCCGCGGCCTCGGTTCAAGCCCCACTTCGACCGGGCGATCGCCGAAGGGCTGCACTCCGTGCCGCACGCGGGTGAGACGACGGGGCCCGGCACGGTGTGGGACGCGCTGAAGGACCTGAGCGCCGAACGGATCGGTCACGGCATCAGCTCCGCCCAGGACGCGGAGTTGATGGCGTACCTCGCCGAACATCGCATCCCGCTGGAGGTCTGCCCCACCTCCAACATCGCCACGCGGGCCGTCACCGACATGGAGTTGCACCCGATCAGGACGCTCGTGTCCGCGGGCGTGCTCGTGACGGTCAACAGCGACGACCCGCCCATGTTCGGAACAGACCTCAACAACGAGTACGGGGTCGCGGCACGGCTGCTGGAGTTGGACGAGCAGGGGGTGGCCGGGCTGGCTAAGGGCGCCGTCGAGGCGTCGTTCCTCGACCGGGCGGGCAAGGACCGGCTGAACGCCGAGATCGACACGTACACGGCCCAGTGGCTCGCCAAGTGACAGCCGCAGAGGGCGCCGTCGGCGACGCTTCGCTGCGCGCCGTCGTGGCCGTGGGGCACCGAGGCGATCCGTACCGCGTGCGTGAGAACACCCTCCCCTCGGTGCGCTCCGCCTTGGAACGGGGCGCCGACGCCGTGGAGATCGACGTACGCGTCACGCGGGACGGGGTGCCGGTGCTGCTGCATGACGCCTCGCTGAAGCGGCTCTGGGGACATGACCGGCCGGTAGCGGACGTCAGCCACGAAGAGCTGAGCGCCTTGACACGGGGCGGCGTGCCGACGCTCCGGGAGCTGCTCCTGGCGCCGGGGCCGGTGGCAGACGCGCGCCTCATGATCGACCTGCCGGGCGCCACCCCCGAGTCGGTGCGCACGATCCTCGGGGCGGTGCGCGAGTGCGGCGCCGCGGAGCGCGTGTACTACTGCGCGGGCGCCGACGCGATGCTCGCCGTACGCGCCGCCGATCCGGGCGCCGAAATCGCCATGACGTGGCAGTCGTTGGCGCCGCCGCGCCCCGCGTTGCTCGAAGCGGTACGGCCCCGCTGGCTCAACTACCGCTTCGGCCTGGTGAGTCGGGAGCTGACGGAGCGGGTCCACCGTGACGGCCTGCTGGTCTCCGCCTGGACGGCCGATACGGGACGGAGCATGCGACGCCTGGTCGGAGCGGGCGTCGACTCAATCACCACCAACCGCGTCGACACACTCGCGAAACTGCTCCGCGCCGGCCGACCGGGCAGCGCAGACGCGTAGGGCGTCAGGCGCAGGGAAGGCAGAGCGGAGCAGTGGCGGGGCGGGCCTCCGGCGATCCAATGGGCCGCAGGCCGCTCGCCCCAACCGCCGAGAACTGGGCCGGAGTTCAGCGGCCACGGCGACGCTGAGCGCGACGGCGTGAGAGACAGCGGTAGGGCCCGCTGCCCCGGCAGGTCCCATCGCGACGTCGCATACCCGCAGGGCTTCAGCACCCCGGCCCCGTACGGTGCCCCGCGTCGGCGGCGGAACCGACGAACATGGCCATCACCCCCAGGGCCACGGCGAACGCACCCAGCTCGACGGCAGCCCTTGCACCCCACGGGGGCTGCCGGTCGCCGCAACGCGTATCACCGTCACGTCTCCGCCGCCTCGGACGCGCATCACGACAAACGGGGCGGGGCGCGGACACACTACGTGTCCGCGCCCCGCCCAAAGTGAAGCAACTCAGGCAACGTAAGTGGCCAGTTGGCGAGTTGACGACCGATTGCGGTCGATCGCGACGCGGCGGCGACCACGCGTCGATCAGATGACGACCCGCCGCCGATCACGCCCGCCCATCACCGCCACCCGCGACGCCGCGGCGCGTACCTCACGCGTCGAGCGACGTCATCACGTGCTTGATCCGCGTGTAGTCGTCGAAGCCGTACGCCGACAGGTCCTTGCCGTAGCCCGACTTCTTGAAGCCGCCGTGCGGCATCTCGGCCACCAGCGGGATGTGCGTGTTGATCCACACGCAGCCGAAGTCCAGGTTCCGGGACATGCGCATCGCACGCCCGTGGTCCTTCGTCCACACCGAGGAGGCGAGGGCGAACTCGACCCCGTTCGCGTACGACAGCGCCTGCGCCTCGTCCGTGAACGACTGGACCGTGATGACGGGCCCGAACACCTCGTTCTGGATGATCTCGTCGTCCTGCTTGAGGCCCGAGACGACGGTCGGCGCGTAGAAGTACCCCTTGTCGCCGACCCGGTGACCGCCCGCCTCGACCTTCGCATGGGCCGGCAGCCGCTCGATGAAGCCCGAGACGTGCTTCAGCTGGTTGGCGTTGTTCAGCGGCCCGTACAGCACGTCCTCGTCGTCCGGACCCCCCGTCCTGGTCTCGGCTGCGGCCTTGGCCAGCGCGGTCACGAACTCGTCGTGGATCGACTCGTGCACCAGGACGCGGCACGCCGCCGTACAGTCCTGCCCGGCGTTGAAGAAGCCGGCCACCGAGATGTCCTCGACGGCCTTGGCGATCGCCTCGCTGTCGAGGTCGTCGAAGACCACGACGGGCGCCTTGCCCCCCAGCTCCAGATGCACGCGCTTGACGTCCCTGGAGGCGGACTCGGCGACCTGCATCCCGGCCCGTACGGAGCCGGTGATCGAGACCATCGCCGGAGTCGCGTGCTCGACCATGGTGCGCCCGCTGTCGCGGTCGCCGCAGATCACGTTGAAGACACCCTTGGGCGCGATCGCGCCGATGATCTCCGCCATCAGCAGCGTTGAAGCGGGAGTGGTGTCCGACGGCTTCAGTACGACGGTGTTGCCCGCCGCGAGCGCCGGGGCGAACTTCCACACGGCCATCATCATCGGGTAGTTCCACGGCGCGACCTGCGCGCAGACGCCCACCGGCTCACGCCGCACGATCGAGGTGAAACCGTCCATGTACTCGCCCGCCGAGCGGCCTTCGAGCATCCGCGCCGCACCCGCGAAGAACCGGATCTGGTCCACCATCGGCGGGATTTCTTCGGTGCGGGTGAGTTCAAGCGGCTTGCCGGTGTTCTCCGACTCGGCGGCGATCAGGTCCTCGGCGCGCTCCTCGAACGCGTCCGCGATCTTGAGCATCACCTTCTGGCGCTCGGCCGGAGTGGTGTCGCGCCAGGCCGGGAACGCCGCGGCTGCCGCCTCCATGGCGGCGTCGACGTCGGCCTGGCCGGAAAGCGGGGACGTGGCGTAGGCCTCGCCCGTGGCCGGGTTGACCACCTCGATGGTCCGCCCGTCGGCGGCGTCCCGGAACTCCCCGTTGATGTAGTTACGCAGACGGCGCAGCTCGGTGGTCACTGCCACCCCTCCTTACAGAAGTCATGCCGGATGTGTCCGATGGGTGAGACACCCACCTTAAGCGCTCCTCCGACGCTTTCGACAGACCTACCCCCTCCCAACTTCGGATTCAGTCATATTCCAACCCTCTCGCAACGAATTTCATCGCTTCGGGGTTGCAAGACAGACGAGTCGCGGTGCACAGTGAACGGGTGGCCAGTCGTAGCGCAGACTCCAGGAACGGGCACGGAAACGGATCGTCGCCGACGATCGACGCCGTGTCCCTCGCGATCATCGAACAGCTTCAGGAGGACGGCCGACGGCCGTACGCCGCGATCGGCAAGGCCGTGGGCCTCTCCGAGGCGGCCGTACGCCAGCGCGTCCAGAAGCTGCTCGACCAGGGGGTCATGCAGATCGTGGCCGTGACCGACCCGCTGACTGTCGGTTTCCGGCGCCAGGCGATGGTCGGCATCAACGTCGAGGGCGACCTCGACTCCGTGGCCGACGCGCTGACGGACATGGCCGAGTGCGAGTACGTGGTGGTGACCGCGGGCTCCTTCGACCTGATGGTGGAGATCGTCTGCGAGGACGACGACCACCTGCTGGACGTCATCAACAGACGGATCCGCGCGCTCCCCGGCGTGCGCTCCACCGAGAGCTTCGTCTACCTCAAGTTGAAGAAGCAGACCTACATGTGGGGAACCCGATAGCCGTGAGCAAGGACCTCTCCAAAACCGCTTACGACCACCTGTGGATGCATTTCACCCGCATGTCGTCGTACGAGAACGCACCCGTGCCCACCATCGTGCGTGGTGAGGGCACCCACATCTACGACGACCAGGGCAAGCGTTACCTGGACGGCCTCTCCGGCCTGTTCGTGGTCAACGCGGGCCACGGCCGCCACGAGTTGGCCGAGACCGCCTACAAGCAGGCTCAGGAACTCGCCTTCTTCCCCGTGTGGTCCTACGCCCACCCGAAGGCGGTCGAGCTGGCGGAGCGGCTGGCCAACTACGCGCCCGGGGACCTCAACAAGGTCTTCTTCACCACCGGCGGCGGCGAGGCGGTAGAGACCGCCTGGAAGCTCGCCAAGCAGTACTTCAAGCTGACGGGCAAGCCCACCAAGTACAAGGTCATCTCGCGCGCCGTCGCCTATCACGGCACGCCGCAGGGGGCGCTGTCCATCACCGGACTGCCCGCTCTCAAGGCCCCGTTCGAGCCGCTGGTGCCCGGCGCGCACAAGGTGGCGAACACCAACATCTACCGCGCCCCGCTCCACGGCGACGACCCGCAGGCCTTCGGCCGCTGGGCCGCCGACCAGATCGAGCAACAGATCCTCTTCGAGGGCCCGGACACGGTCGCCGCGGTCTTCCTGGAGCCGGTGCAGAACGCGGGCGGCTGTTTCCCGCCCCCGCCCGGCTACTTCCAGCGGGTCCGCGAGATCTGCGACCAGTACGACGTTCTGCTCGTCTCGGACGAGGTCATCTGCGCCTTCGGCCGGCTCGGCACGATGTTCGCCTGCGACAAGTTCGGCTACGTGCCGGACATGATCACCTGCGCCAAGGGCATGACGTCGGGCTACTCCCCGATCGGCGCCTGCATCGTCTCCGACCGTCTCGCCGAGCCCTTCTACGAAGGTAACAACACCTTCCTGCACGGCTACACCTTCGGCGGCCACCCCGTCTCGGCCGCCGTCGGCCTCGCCAACCTCGACATCTTCGAGCGCGAGGGCCTCAACCAGCATGTGCTGGACAACGAGGACGCCTTCTTCTCAACGCTGCGCAAGCTCCACGACCTGCCGATAGTCGGCGACGTACGGGGCAACGGCTTCTTCTACGGCATCGAACTGGTCAAGGACAAGGCCACCAAGGAGTCGTTCACGGACGAGGAGACGGAGCGCGTCCTGTACGGCTTCCTCTCCAAGGCTCTGTACGACAACGGGCTGTACTGCCGCGCCGACGACCGCGGTGACCCGGTCGTGCAGCTGGCACCACCGCTGATCTCCGAACAGTCGACGTTCGACGAGATCGAGCAGATCCTGCGCACCGTCCTGACCGAGGCTTGGACAAAGCTCTGATCACTGCGGCGTACGAGGTTACGGGGCGGCGAACGGCACGTACGGGGCGACGTACACCGCCCCGTGGCCCCGCCGTGTAGCCCCCGCCCCGCGCCACCATCCGCGTCACGGCCCGGGTGCCCCCGTTCGAGTGCAAAGGGGCGCATCCGGGCCGCGTGCTGTCCGCACACCTCGTTATCGATCTCTACGGTGCATTGACCGATCGGCTTCGCCTCTGTTCCCCCGGACGGGGCGGGGTACGTCAGCTCTGAACCGAGCCCGATCCGAACCGAGGTGTACGTCATGGTTGCCCCGCCGGACAACGACGTGCTGTGGGCGCGTTCCCTGCACCACTCGCACAACGGCTCGCCCGCGCTCAGTGGCGTCTCCCTCGGTGTGCGCGAAGGCGAGATCGTCGCCATCAGCGGCGCGCGCGGCAGCGGCAAGACGACCCTGCTGCGTTGCCTCTCGGGCCAGCTCGTCCCGGAGGAGGGCGAAGTCTGGTTCAACAGCACCGCCGTCCACACAATGCCGCCGATGCTCCGTGATCGGCTCCGGCGCGACCGTTTCGGCTGGATCGACTCCGATCCGGTCCTGGTCCCGGAGCTCAACGCATGGGAGAACGCCGCCCTGCCGCTGCTGCTGCGCGGCTCCTCACGCCGTGCGGCGAAAGCCGCGGCCGTGGAATGGCTGGAACGCCTCGATGTCGGCATGTGCGCCCGCAGGCGTCCGCACGCCCTGCTGCAGTCGCAGCGCCAGCGCGTCGCCGTCGCCCGCGCCCTGGTCAGCACGCCCGCCGTACTCTTCGCCGACGAACCGACGGCGCCGCTGTACGCCGCCGAACGCGCACAGGTCCTGCGCACGTTGACGACCGCGGCACGCTCGCACCGCATCACCGTCGTACTCGCCACCCTTGACGAGGAGGTCTCGACCCTCGCCGACCGCACCGTTGTACTGGTCGACGGCCGCCGTGTGGGCGCCCTCAGGCCGGCCGAGGCGGAAGGCCAGGCAGCGTGCTCGCTCTCCGTCTAGCCCGCGGCAGCCACCCCCTCGTCCTGCTGCGCAGACTGCTCGTCGCCGCGGCGTCGGGGGGCGTCGGCTTTCTCCTGCTGTGCACGCTCGGCTGGGCCATGAACCACCCTGACGGATCGCTGCTGCGCCTGCTGTGGTGCGTGCTCCCGCTCGCCGCGACGGTGCAGTTCGCCGTCGCCGTGGCGCGTACGGATCCGAGCACACGGCCGCGCCCGGGTCTCTCGGCGGTGGGCCTCGGCAGGGGGCGGCTGACCGCCCTGGCCGCCACGTCGACCGCCCTGTCCTGCACGCTCGGCAGCGTGGTGGCGCTGTTGTTCTTCCTTCATCTGCGCGGTGACCTCACGGGGCTGCCCTTCGACGGAGCCGCGCAGGATCTCCTCGGCGCCGGACAGCCCCTGCCGCTGGCCGCCGCGCTCACCCTGCTCGCCGTCGTACCACTCCTCGCCACCGTGGCCACCGGCCTCGCCCTGCGTCCGCGCAGGACGGGGCCCGTCGACTCCAGCGATCCGGAGGCGCCCGCGACGCCCAAGCCCGCCCCGTCGGGGCTGCCTTGGGGCGTGGCGCTCACCGCGGCCGGGCTCGCTGTCGAGACCTACGCGAGCCGGGGCGGCTCGGGGGCACCGCTGCCGCTGCCGGGACGTTTCGAGGGCAGCCCGGCCGGTGTCCTGGCCGGCTGGTCGCTGACCGCGCTCGGTCTGGCCCTGGCGGGCCCCGGCATCGCGCACCTCTGCGGCCGACTCCTCCAGATGCTGCGCCCGGGCGCGACCCGGCTGCTCGCGGGGCGCGTCCTCATGGAGGAGGCGGTACGGATCGGCCGCCCGCTGGGCGTGGTCTGCGCCGTCGTCTCCGGCGGATTCGCCGCCGCGGCGTTGTACGGCCCCGGCGACCCGCGTCCTTTCGGGCCGCTCACCGGCCTCGGCGCCACGCTCATCGTGGGCTGCACCGTCGCGACGCTGCTGACGGCGGCCCTGGAGGCCAAGCACGCCCGCACCGACACGACGGCGGCGTTGGTACGCGTCGGCGCGCCAGTAGGGCTTCTGCGTACCGCGGCGGCGCTGCGGGCGGGTGCGCTGCTGGCCGTGTTCGGAACGCTGACGTGGTTGATCGCCGCGCTGGCCGCCGTACCGCTCACCGGCTGAGCCGGTTCGCCCGCCGGGACTCCAACTCCCCACCCGTAGGCGGGGCCTATCGTGTCCGCATGGCGTACGACGAAGGACACGACGGACATGAAGCACGACAGCCGACGGCGCAGGGCCCGCAGGGGCCTTGGGACCACCGGGCGGACGGCCTGGACCGCGAGATCGAAACCCTCGACGAGTTCGACCAGGTGATCCTGGGCGGGACGCTCAGCGGCTTCCGCATCCAGTCGGTCGATCTGACGGACCGTACGCTCGCTCTGCTGTCCACCGACACCTCCGAAACCGTCTTCCTCGGCTGCCCGATGGCACCGGACGCCGCGGCGAAGATACGGGCGGACGGGGCGCTGGTCTTCCCTCCCGTCCCGCATCTCCCCTTCGACCCGTACCGAGGCCTGCTCTACTCGCCCGAGCAACTGTTCGCGGGGCTGGACGAGGGCGGGTACGAGGCGACGCCGGACGCGCTCGCGTACGAGTGGTTCCAGCGGACCAAGGCCGACGGCGACATACTCGCGTCGATGCTGCGGGCGGTCCACGACGACGCGATCTCGGACGCGCTGGACGAACTCCTCGTCGGCGCACGCGTCGTCGGCGTGATGGGCGGCCACGCCATGGCACGGGGCACCGACGCGTACGCGGGCGCGGCGCGTCTGGGCCGCGATCTGGCCCGTACGGGGCTGACGGTCGCGACCGGTGGCGGCCCCGGCGCCATGGAAGCCGCCAACCTCGGTGCGTACGCCGCACCGCATCCCGACGAGATGCTGGACGAGGCGCTCGAAATCCTCGGCAAGACCCCGTCGTTCAGTCCCTCGATCTCGGACTGGGCGCGTGCCGCCTTCGAGGTACGGGGCCGCTGGCCCGGGGGTGATGGCTCCGTGGGTATACCCACCTGGTTCTACGGCCACGAACCGCCGAACCCCTTCGCCGGCCACATCGCGAAATACTTCGCCAACGCGACCCGCGAGGACGGCCTGCTCGCCCGCTGCAACGCCGGCGTCATCTTCCTGCCCGGCGCCGCTGGCACCGTCCAGGAAGTCTTCGACAACGCGACGCCGAATTACTACGAGTCGCGCGGTGAACCGACGCCCATGGTCCTCGTCGACCGCGCGCACTGGACCGAGCGGTTGCCTGCCTGGCCGCTGCTCACGTCGCTGGCGCGGGAGCGCTCGATGGAATCCCGCATCGCGCTTGTCGACTCGGTGACCGAGGCTCCCGAGGCTCTGGCCCGGCTCTCGGCCTGACCGACCGCGCGCACCGACCGGATGGCGGCTCGTCAGTCCGTCCGTGTCGTCAGTCCGCCCCGTTGTCGCCCGTTGAAGCCGTGCGCTCCTCGGTGTCCGCCGAGGGCGGCTCTCGGTCGTCCAGGACCACCACGTCCTCGGCCGCGAAGGAGACTCCGACCGTCGCTCCCTCGTCGGGCACGTCGCGAAGACCGCACTCCGCCTCCACCTCCGGCCCATCCACGGGGCGGAGCACGACGGCGACGTGGCTGCCGCGGAAGGTGCGCGCCCCGACGGTGCAGCGCAGTCCGTCCTCGGGTTCGCCGAGTCGTACTCCGGCGGGACGTACCAGCAGCGTGCCCGGACCCTGAGGCGAGCCGGCGGGCACCGGGATCTTGCCCCAGGGCGTATCGGCGGCGTCGCCGTGCACCGTGGCAGGCACGACGTTGTCGAAGCCGAGGAAGCGCGCCACGAACGCGGAGGCGGGCCGCTGCCAGACGTCCATCGGGGTGCCGGTCTGGGCGACGTGCCCGTCGCGCATCACCACGACCCGGTTCGCAAGGGCGAAGGCCTCGCCCTGATCGTGCGTGACGGCGAGCACCGTCGTTCCCAACTGCTCGAACACGCCGCGCAGTTCCACGACCAGCCGCTCGCGCAGGCCTCGGTCGAGCTGGCCGAGCGGTTCGTCGAGCATCAGCAGGCGGGGCCGGGGAGCGAGCGCCCGTGCCAGTGCCACACGCTGCTGCTCGCCGCCGGACAGTGTGGCGACGGCGCGGCGCTGGGCGCCAGGCAGGCCGACGAGGTCGAGCAACTCGGCGACACGTCGCCGCTGTTCACCGCGCGACTCACCGCGCATGCGCGGTCCGAAGGCGACGTTGCCGCCGACGTCACGCTGCGGAAAGAGCTGGTGATCCTGGAACATCAGTCCCACACCGCGCCGGTGCACCGGCACCCCCGCCTGGTCGGTGCCCTCCAGCAACACCCGTCCGGCATCCGGCGGCTGAAGACCGGCGACGACGCGCAGCAAGGTGGACTTGCCACTGCCGCTCGGCCCCAGGACGCAGACGATCTCGTGCGCGGCGATCTCCAGATCCACCGCGTCGAGCGCCGTACGCCGCCCGAACCGTACGGTCACGTCCTCAAGAGTGAGCAGGGCCATCAGAACTCTCCGGAACGATCGGTACGGATACGTTCGAGCACCAGCAGAGCTACGGCGCACACCACCATCAGCACCGTGCTCAGCGCCATCGCCTGCCCGTAGTTGAGGTCGCCGGGCCGCCCCAGCAGCCGCGCGACGGCGACCGGCAGTGTCGGCCGGTCCGGTCGGGCGATGAAGACCGTGGCACCGAATTCGCCGAGCGAGACGGCGAAGGCGAATCCGGCGGCCACCAGCACCGCTCGCCGCACCATCGGCAGATCCACCTCTCGCCACGCGCGAAGCGGAGACGCCCCGAGAACGGCGGCGGCCTCACGCAGCCGCCCGTCCACGGCACGCAGCACAGGCAGGATGGTCCGTACGACGAACGGCACCCCGACCAATGCCTGGGCAAGCGGCACCAGGATCCACGACGCCCGCAGGTCAAGCGGCGGCTTGTCCAGCGTGATCAGGAAACCGAAGCCGACGGTCACCGCGGAGACGCCCAGAGGCAGCATCAGCAGCGCGTCGAAGCCCCGTACGAGGCGCCCCGCCCGCCGGGTGAGCGCGGCAGCGGCCAGCCCGCCGACGACCAGGGCGATGACCGTGGCCATCAGGGCGTAGCGCAGGGAGTTCCAGACCGCTTCCAACGGCGGTACGAGGAACGTGCCGCCGCTCGCCTCCACCGAACGGAGCGCCCGGTAGTAGTCGAAGCCGTAGCCGCCGGGGCCGTCGAGCGACCGCTCGATGAGCACGCCGAGGGGCAGCAGGAGCAGGAGGAGGACGGTGCCGAGCACACCTGCGAGCAGCACCCACTGGCCGGCTCCGCGCGGCCTGCGCACCGTCTGTGCGGGGTCGACCAGCTTCAGAGCGGTCTCCCGCCTCCGTACGGTCCAGGCGTGGAGCGCCAGGACCGCGCCGACGGCGGCGAACTGCACCATGGTCAGAACGGCGGCGGTGGGCAGATCGAGCAGTTGCGCGGTCTGCCGGTAGATCTCCACTTCCAGGGTGGCGTAGGCAGGACCGCCGAGGATCTGGACGATGCCGAAGGAGGTGAACGTGAACAGGAAGACCATCAGCGCCGCGGCGGCGACGGCGGGGCCGAGCGCGGGCAACGTGACGCGCCACCACGCCGCGAACCGCCCGGCGCCGAGCACCCGTGCGGCCTCCTCCTGACGTGGGTCGAGCTGCGCCCAGAGGCCGCCCACGGTGCGGACGACCACCGCGTAGTTGAAGAAGACATGCGCGAGGAGGATCGCCCATACCGTCGTGTCCGCCCGCACGCCCCACAGTTCGTCGAGCAACCCGCCGCGCCCCAACAGCGCGAGGAACGCCGTGCCGACGACGACGGTCGGCAGAACGAACGGCACGGTCACGACGGCGCGCAGGAGCTGTTTGCCGGGGAACTCGAAGCGTGCGAAGACATAGGCACCGGGGAGCGCGATCAGCAGGGTGAGCGCGGTGGAGACCGCGGCCTGCCACGTCGTGAACCAGAGCACCTGCCCGATGTCGGGCCGGCTCAGCACGTCGCCGAACCTGCCCCAGTGCCACGCACCGTCAGCCGTCAGCCCGCGGCCGACGATCGCGGCGACGGGGTAGGCGAAGAAGACCGCGAAGAACGCGACGGGCACGGCCATGAGGCAGATTCGTACGGCGCTCCCCCGGCGCCGTACGACGCGCACCGCGAGCCCCGCCCCCCGTCCTCGCCCGACCGGACCGGCAGCAGCAGTGGTCCCCTCGCTCTTCCGGGCGGCGTCCGCGCCTACTTGACGACGAGCGAGGACCACGACTGGATCCACTCGTCACGGTTCTTGGCTATCTTCTCCGGGGCCACGGTCTCCGGGTTGTCGACGACGGCGCCGTGGTCGGTGAAGAGCGCGGGCAGCTTCGCGCCGTCGACGACCGGGTTCACGAACATGTTGAGCGGCATGTCCTCCTGGAAGGGCTTGCTCACCAGGAAATCGAGCAGGGCCTTGCCACCCGCCTCGTTCTTCGCCCCCTGGAGCAGCCCGGCGAACTCGATCTGCCGGAAGCAGGTCCCCGCGGCGACACCGGTCGGCGCCTCCTTGGGCTGCGGGTCGGCGTACAGGACCTCGACAGGCGGGCTCGACGCGTACGAGACGACGAGCGGGCGCTCCCCCTTCGCCTTCTTGCCGCCCGCCGAGCCGGAGAATTCCTCGTTGTAGGCCTGCTCCCAGCTGTCAACGACCTGGACACCGTTGGCCTTGAGCTGCTTCCAGTAGTCCTGCCAGTCGTCGTCCCCGTACGCGGCGACGGTGCCGAGGAGGAAGCCGAGGCCCGGTGAGGACTGCTCGGCGTTCTCGACGACGAGGAGGTCCTTGTAGGCGGGCTTCGTCAGGTCGGCGAAGGACTCCGGCGGCGCCAGTTTCTTGTCGGTGAAGTACTTCTTGTCGTAGTTGACGCAGATGTCGCCGGTGTCGACGGGGGTGACACGGTGCTTGGCGTCGTCGAGCCGTACGTCGGCACGTATCTGGTCGAGGCCCTTCGCCTCGTACGGCGTGAACAGGCCGTTGTCGAGTGCGCGGGAGAGCAGGGTGTTGTCGACGCCGAAGAAGACGTCACCCTGCGGCGAACCCTTGGTGAGGATCTCCTTGTTGAGCGCCGCGCCGGCCTCGCCGCTCTTGAGCACCTTGACGGTGTAGCCCGTCTGCTCGGTGAACTCCTTCAGTACGGAGTCCGAGGCGGCGAACGAGTCGTGGGCGACGAGCGTCACGCTCTTGGACTTCTCGCCGTCCGGCGACGTGGAGTCTTCGGACCCGCCCCCGCACGCGGCAAGCGCGGAGACTCCCAACGCGGCGGCGACGGCGCCGGTCGCCATCTTCTTCGTGGTACGCACTTAATTCCTCCTGGGATGTCCAGGAGAAGACGCGGCCCTGCCCTGCACCGGTGGACCGGAGCAGGGCAGGGCGCAACAGCTTGAGTGATGACCGAACTTCCTACCCAGAATGACCTGGGCAAGGTTCAGAGGGTCTGCGACCGTGAGGTTCTTCTCGAACCTCTGCCGCACTCTCAGCGCTGTGGCGCTCCCCTGTCGGAATATGTAATTCGTTCGAGCCCCAGCGTACATGGGCCCCGACGAGGCCCCCGCGCAGTGCTCAGCGCTCCGTCGCCGCCAGCTGACCGCACGCCCCGTCGATCTCCTGGCCGCGGGTGTCGCGCACCGTCACGGGGACCCCGTGGGACGCGACGGCCTCGACGAAGGCCTTCTCGTCCTCGGGGCGGGAGGCCGTCCACTTGGACCCGGGCGTCGGGTTGAGCGGGATCAGATTGACGTGCACCCGCTTGCCCTTGAGTAGCCGCCCCAGCAGATCGCCCCGCCACGCCTGGTCGTTGATGTCGCGGATCATGGCGTACTCGATGGAGATCCGGCGGCCCGACTTCTCGGCGTACTCCCACGCGGCGTCCAGCACCTCCCGCACCTTCCAACGGGTGTTGACCGGTACGAGGGTGTCGCGCAACTCGTCGTCCGGCGCGTGCAAGGAGACAGCGAGGCGGCACTTGAAGCCCTCGTCGGCGAATCGCAGCATCGCGGGCACCAGGCCCACCGTCGAGACGGTGATGCCGCGCTGCGAGAGGCCGAGACCGTCCGGCTCCGGGTCGGTCAGCCGGCGGATCGCCCCCACGACGCGGCGGTAGTTGGCCAGCGGTTCGCCCATGCCCATGAAGACGATGTTGGACAGCCGGGCGGGGCCGCCGGGGACCTCGCCGTCGCGCAGCGCGCGCATGCCGTCCACGATCTGGTGCACGATCTCGGCCGTGGACAGATTGCGGTCGAGACCCGCCTGCCCCGTGGCGCAGAACGGGCAGTTCATGCCGCAGCCGGCCTGCGAGGAGATGCACATGGTGACCCGGTCCGGGTAGCGCATCAGAACGGACTCGACGAGCGTGCCGTCGTGCAGCCGCCACAGCGTCTTACGGGTGGTGTCGTCGTCGCAGGAGATGTGCCGCACCACGGACATCAGGTCGGGCAGCAGCTCCGTGGCGAGCTTCTGGCGCGCGCCCGCCGGAATGTCCGTCCATTCCGCGGGGTCGTGCGCGAACCGCGCGAAGTAGTGCTGCGACAGCTGCTTGGCCCGGAACGCCTTCTCACCGAGCGCCGCGACAGCCTCGCGACGCTCGTCCGGTGTGAGGTCGGCGAGGTGCCTCGGCGGCTTCTTGGCGCCACGGGGCGCGACAAAGGTGAGCTCTCCGGGATTGGGCGGTGCCATGAGCTGTTTTCTCCTCGGTACGACGAGGCCGGTGCTCCCCGCCGGCTGCGGGAGGGACATGGGCACACTGCCGGTGCCAGGAGACCTCATGTGGCAGGCCCCGCGACCGCGGAGCGCAGTAAGGCCCGCCGTCCAGGACTGCGGGCCTTACCAGGGTAACCGGTACGGATACGGCTCAGCCCGAGCCGACGAACACCACGAGCAGCAGCCACACCACCGGGGCCGTCGGCAGGAGCGAGTCGAGGCGGTCCATGATGCCGCCGTGACCGGGCAGCAGCGTGCCCATGTCCTTGATCCCGAGGTCCCGCTTGATCATCGACTCGCCCAGGTCGCCGAGCGTGGCACTGGCAGCCACGGCGAGGCCGAGCAACAGGCCCTGCCACCAAGTGCCGTCGTCGATGAGGAACTGCATGCACAGCGCGCCGGCCGCCATGGCGAACGCCACTGCGCCGAACAGCCCTTCGCGGGTCTTGCCGGGGCTGATGCGGGGTGCCAGCTTGTGGCTGCCGAAACGCCAGCCGATCGCGTACGCACCGGTGTCGCTGACGATGGTCAGCACCAGGAAGGTGAGCACGCGCTGCGCGCCGTCGTCCGCCGTGAGCATCATCGCGACGAACGTCGCCAGGAAGGGCACGTAGAACGCCGCGAAGACGCCCGCCGTCACATCCTTGAGATAGCCCTCGGGCGGCTCCGTCATGCGCCAGGCGAGCACGGCGAGCGCGGTGAGCGCGGTCGCGACCCAGGCACCTTCCGCGCCCCGTACGTACCCGGCGATGACCATCGCGGCGCCACCGACCGCGAGCGGGACGAGGGGTGCCTTGATGCCCTTCTTCTCGTCGAGCCGGGAGGTCAACTCCCAGAGCCCGACCACGACCGCGACCACTATGACGCCGATGAAGACGGCCTTCACGATGAAGAGGGACGCCACGATCACCGCGCCGAGCCCCACACCGACCCCTATGGCCGCGCGGAGGTCGCGGCCTGCCCGCTTCTTCGGCGGAGGTGGCGGAGGGGCGGACATGGGCTCCTGCGGCGTCTCGTCACGGAACGGGGGGCCGCCCGGCCGAGCAGCCCCCCGGTCGTCATCCTGGGCCCCGCCGCTCGCGGGTACGTCGGGCACGATGGGCATGGGCCGAGTCTGCTGTGCGTCAAGCTCATCGTATGCGGGACCCGCCGGGGCAGCCCCCTGGTCAGGTGGTCCCCAGTAGCCGGCGGTCGGCGGGGCCCCCCAGGAAGAGTCGTTCATCAGACCTCGAGCAGCTCGGCTTCCTTGTGCTTGAGCAACTCGTCGACCTGGGCGACGTATTTCGCCGTGGTGTCGTCGAGCTCTTTCTCCGCGCGGCGGCCCTCGTCCTCGCCGACCTCGCCGTCCTTGATCAGCTTGTCGATCGCCTCCTTGGCCTTGCGACGCACGGAACGGATCGAGATCTTCGAGTCCTCCGCCTTGGTCTTGGCGACCTTGATGAACTCCTTGCGGCGGTCCTGCGTGAGCTCGGGGAACACCACCCGGATGATGTTGCCGTCGTTGCTCGGGTTCACTCCGAGGTCGGAGTCGCGGATGGCCTGCTCGATGTTGCGCAGCGCGCTCTTGTCGAACGGGGTCACGACCGCCATGCGCGGCTCGGGCACCGAGAACGAGGCCAGCTGGTTGATCGGGGTCAGGGCACCGTAGTAGTCCGCCACGATCTTGTTGAACATCGCCGGGTGCGCACGACCGGTGCGGATCGCGGCGAAGTCGTCCTTGGCGACCAGGACGGCCTTCTCCATCTTCTCCTCTGCTTCGAGGAGGGTCTCTTCGATCACCACTTGCTCCTGCGTGTCTTGAGTGGGCCCGGTGCTAACAGGGCCGGCGGAACCTGCGTCGCGTCTTCTTCCTGCACGGTGTCCGACCGGCAGGGCTTTGTCCATCCCCGTGCGGGGCAGCCCGAGTTCAGGCCCGGGTGCCCTGGTCGCTCACGAGAGTGCCGATCTTCTCACCCTTGACGGCGCGCGCGATATTGCCCTCCGTGAGGAGTTCGAAGACAAGGATCGGCAGCGTGTTGTCGCGGCAGAGAGTGACGGCCGTGGCGTCGGCGACCTTGAGGTTGCGGGTGATCACCTCGCCGTACTCCAGCGCGTCGAACTTCACCGCGTCGGGGTTGGTCTTGGGGTCGGAGTCGTAGACTCCGTCCACGCCGTTCTTGCCCATCAGCAGCGCTTCGGCGTCGATCTCCAGAGCGCGTTGGGCGGCGGTGGTGTCGGTGGAGAAGTACGGCATCCCCATGCCGGCGCCGAAGATGACGACGCGGCCCTTCTCCAGGTGACGTACGGCGCGCAGCGGGATGTACGGCTCGGCGACCTGCCCCATGGTGATGGCGGTCTGGACGCGGGAGTCGATGCCTTCCTTCTCCAGGAAGTCCTGGAGCGCCAGGCAGTTCATGACCGTACCGAGCATGCCCATGTAGTCGGAGCGGGCCCGGTCCATGCCGCGCTGCTGGAGTTCGGCACCGCGGAAGAAGTTGCCTCCGCCGATGACGACGGCGATCTGCGCCCCGTCCCGTACGACGGCGGCGATCTCGCGGGCGATGGCGTGTACGACGTCGGGGTCGACGCCGAGCGCTCCGCCGCCGGCGAACGCCTCACCGGACAGTTTCAGCATGAAGCGCCCGGCCCTCTTGCCTGGGTCGCTGTTGTCGTCGGTGGACTGGGTGGCGTCCGCGCCCTTGTTCATGGGGATCTCCTCGTGCACATACGAAGAAGGCCATTGCCGGTGGGTCTGTGTCCCTAGCGGCAATGGCCTCCTCGTCAGATCTGCGGCCGTCCGGCGCGTGTTCGGCCGGCGGCTGCAGTAGACCCTAGCCGGGTCCACCGTCGATCGCGTACGACTGCGCTGTCCCGGGGTGGTCGGCCCCGGAACGGTGTCCGGAACTCAGGCGCCGACGCGGATGCGCGCGAAGCGCTTCAGCGTGACACCGGCCTCGTCCAGGACCTTCTTGACGGACTTCTTGTTGTCCTTGGCGAACGGCTGGTCGAGGAGGGTGACCTCCTTGAAGAAGCCGTTGACCCGACCCTCGACGATCTTGGGCAGTGCGGCCTCGGGCTTGCCCTCCTCACGGGAGGTGGCCTCGGCGACGCGGCGCTCGTTCTCGACGACGTCGGCCGGAACGTCCTCACGGTTGAGGTACTTCGGCGCGAACGCGGCGATGTGCTGGGCGACGTCCTTGGCGACGGTGGCGGCCGTGGCTTCGTCGGCACTGCCCTTGTCCAGCTCGACCAGGACACCGACCTGCGGCGGAAGGTCGGGCATGGTGCGGTGCATGTACGTGCCCACGAAGCTGCCGTCGCCCTGGAACTGCGCGAAGCGGTCGAGGACGATCTTCTCGCCGAGGTTGGCATTGGCCTCGTCGACGAAGGCCTGGACGGTCTTGCCGGGCTCGATCTCGGAGGCGCGCAGCACGTCGATGTCGGCGGGGCTGGTCGCGGCCACGTGCGCGGCGAGCGCGTTGGCCGCGGCCTGGAACTTGTCACCCTTGGCGACGAAGTCCGTCTCGCACTTCAGCTCCAGCAGAACGCCGGCGGTGTTGTCGTCGGAGACGAGGGAGACGACAGCGCCGTTCTCCGCGCTGCGGCTCTCGCGCTTGGCGACGCCCTTCTGGCCCTTGACGCGGAGTACCTCGACGGCCTTGTCGACATCGCCGTCGGCCTCGACCAAGGCCTTCTTGCAGTCCATCATGCCGGCGCCGGTGAGCTCGCGGAGCTTCTTGACGTCAGCGGCGGTGTAATTCGCCATGTCTGTGAATCTCTCTCGGAAGTCGAAGATCTACGGGTGGACGGCGGGGGCCCGTGGCCCCCGCCGTCAGCAACCGAACCTTTGAGGTCAGGCCTTGTCGGCGTCCGCGGCCGGAGCCTCCGCGGCGGGGGCCTCGGCCGGAGCGGCGGCCTCGTCGGCCTGCTCCGCGTCGGCGACCTTCGCGGTCTCGGCGGAGGACTGGACCTCGGCCGGCGCCTCGGCGGCGTCCGCGGACTTCTCGGTGTCGCTCTTCTTGTCACCTTCGAGGAGGTCGCGCTCCCACTCGGCGAGAGGCTCGCCGGCGGCCTTCTCGCCCGGCTTGGAGTCGCCGGTCGCGGCGCCGGAGCGGGCGATGAGGCCCTCGGCGACGGCGTCGGCGATCACACGGGTGAGCAGGGTGACGGAGCGGATCGCGTCGTCGTTGCCCGGAATCTTGTAGTCGACCTCGTCGGGGTCGCAGTTGGTGTCGAGGATCGCGACAACCGGGATGTGGAGCTTGCGCGCCTCGCCGACGGCGATGTGCTCCTTCTTGGTGTCGACGATCCAGACGGCGCTGGGCACCTTCTGCATCTCGCGGATACCACCGAGGGTCTTCTCCAGCTTGGCCTTCTCGCGGGAGAGGACCAGGAGCTCCTTCTTGGTGAGGCCGGAGGCGGCCACGTCCTCGAAGTCGATCTGCTCAAGCTCCTTGAGACGCTGAAGGCGCTTGTAGACGGTGGAGAAGTTGGTGAGCATGCCGCCCAGCCAGCGCTGGTTGACGTACGGCATGCCAACGCGCGTCGCCTGCTCGGCGATGGCCTCCTGGGCCTGCTTCTTCGTACCCACGAACATGATGGAACCGCCGTGGGCGACGGTCTCCTTGACGAACTCGTAGGCGCGGTCGATGTACGACAGCGACTGGAGCAGGTCGATGATGTAGATGCCGTTGCGCTCCGTGAAGATGAAACGCTTCATCTTCGGGTTCCAGCGACGGGTCTGGTGACCGAAGTGGACGCCGCTTTCCAGCAGCTCCCGCATCGTGACGACGGCCATGGCCGTACTCCTTGAGGTACTCGGTTGTCGCGTCCACCGGACGGCGGTCGCGCCTGACGCCCCGGAACGCTTTGCCACTAGGGACCGAGAAGCGCGGACACCGGCGAAGAGGCCGGCGGCGGGGCGTGCGAAGTCGATCCGGTGACCCGGATCGCCACAGGAAGTGTACGGGACCCGCACTGTGCCCGACGACGGAGTGCGAGGGTGACGGAGTTATGCACAATGGGCCGGTTATCCACAGAATCCGAGCATGATCCACACGGATCCGCCGATTGCGGCAGCGTGAACGACATGATCACTGTCCACGAACTGCTCATTCACGCCTCCGCCCGGCCCGGCCGCCGTGGTCGGCGGGGGGTCATCTCTCTCTGCGTCTCCGTCGGCGTCGCCGCGCTCGCGGGGGTGGTGGCGGCTGTCCTGTTCGGTCCCTCGCCCGAAGCGCGGGCCGCGGACAACGAGGAGTCGAACACCGGCACCGGTGCCGGTGCGGAGGCGCCCGCGGCCACTTCGGGCGGCAACGCCGGCGCCGCGGCCGATACCGCCACGGACGCCGGGACCGACAGCGGTGTCAGCGGTGACCGGGCCTGGCCGGTGGGTCCGCGACAGACTCTCCTACGGGGGTGGGAGCCGCCCGCCTCCCCGTACGGCCCCGGACACCGGGGCGTGGATCTCGCCGCGGCTCCCGGCACTCTCGTCCGCGCCGCCGCTCCGGGCCGGGTGTCCTTCAGCGGCAGGGTGGCGGGCCGCGGCGTCCTCTCCATCACGCTGACCGGCACGGGCCAACCACCACTGCGGACCACCTACGAACCGGTGACCTCGGTTGTCGCCGAAGGCGAGGAGGTGGTGGCGGGCCAGGTCGTCGCCGTCCTCGGGCCGGGACCGTTCCACTGCGCGGGCGGATGTCTGCACTGGGGTCTGCTGCGTGGCGAGACCTATCTCGACCCGCTGTCCCTGCTGCCCGACGACCTGCTCCTCCGCGGCCCGGCCCGTCTTCTGCCGGTGTTCGGCGTCCCGGAGCCGACCGCCACTCAGGTGCCGACCGCATCAACGTCGCCCTTCCTGCCGGACGATGTCGCGATCATGGCCGAGGAGACCGCCTCCGTGGCCGGCGACGCTCTGCACGCCGCCGCCCTGCTCGCGGCAGCCGCGTGGGTGCGGCAGGGGAGTCGTACGCGGGTCAGGTACCGCGTACGCCTCGGAGCACCATGGACACCGCCGCCTCGGCGATCACCACGGGGTCCTCGGCCGCGCCCAACTCGATCCGCCGCACAGCGGCGTCCACCACGCCCTGGAGCAGCATCGCGGCCAGCCTCGGCTGCTCGTGGCCCAGTTCCGAAAGGGCGTCGACGATCATCACGATGAGTCCGCCGTGCGCCGCTCGGATCTTCTCCCGGGCTCGCGCGTCCAGTTCGCTCGCGGAGATGGCGACCACCGCGCGGTGACGGCGGTCGCCCACGAGGCTCAACTGCCTGCGTACATACGCTTCGATCTTGGACTCAGGGGTCGTCGCCTCCGCCATGGCGAACTCGATCTCGGCGGCCCAGACGGGGAAGTCGACGGCGCAAAGTTCCTCGACGACGGCCGCGCGCGAGCGGAAGTACTCATAGACCGACGACCTGGCGAGCCCCGTGCGCTCGGCAAGGGCGGGGAAGGTCAGCGCCTCCGTGCCGCCTTCGGACAGGAGGGAACGTGCGGCGTCCAGCAGGGCGCCGCGCTGCATGGTCCGGTGCTCGGCCACGGAGGCCGCTCGAATCTTGGGCACGGGTTCACTGTACGGCCGGGACCGCTCCCGCAGGCGGGGCAGGGACGATTCAGCGCCCTGCGTCGGCCAGTTTCGCTCGGAGCTGGAGCACGGACTTCGTGTGGATCTGGCTGACTCGGCTCTCGGTGACGCCGAGGACGTTGCCGATCTCCGCCAGCGTGAGCCCCTCGTAGTAGTAGAGGGTGACCACGGTCTTCTCGCGCTCGGGAAGGGTGTTGATCGCGCGGGCGAGCAGTCGTCGCAGCTCGCGGTCCTCCGCGACCTCGACCGGATTGTCGGCCGCTGTGTCCTCCAGCGTGTCCATCAGGCTGAGCCGGTCGCCGCCCTCTCCGCCGACATGCAGCAGTTCCTCAAGCGCCACGACGTTCGCGAGCGACAACTGGCTGAAGACAGCGTGCAGTTCCTCGACGGCGATGCCCATCTCGGCCGCGACCTCGGTCTCCGACGGGGTACGTCGCAGTTTCGCCTCCAGCGTGGCGTACGCCCGCTCGACCGCCCTTGCCTTCTGGCGTACGGAGCGTGGGATCCAGTCCAGCGCGCGCAGTTCGTCGATCATCGCCCCGCGAATGCGTGTGATGGCGTAGGTCTCGAACTTGATCGACCGCTCGATGTCGAACTTCTCGATCGCGTCGATGAGCCCGAAGACTCCGGAGGAGACGAAGTCCGCCTGCTCGACGTTGGACGGCAGTCCCACACTCACCCGGCCCGCGACGTACTTCACCAGCGGCGAGTAGTGCAGGATCAACTGCTCACGCAGCCGCTCGTTGCCCGTGGTCTTGTACGACCGCCACAAGGTGTCAAGCGCCGAGGGAGCGGAGGGTCGCACTTCGCCGCGGGCCGCTTGGGGCACCACGGGGGGCGCCGCCGCACGGTCGGACCCGGAGGTGTGCTGGGGCATGCGTTGCCTTGAGCCGTTCTGCCGTGAAGTGAGGGGAGGTATGTCTGGGCCGGATTCCCGGTGAGCGTAGCGTGACAGTGCGGTCGCGATGCGCGAGTAGGTGGGGCTGGTGCCGGTCCGGGCACGCGCCGTCGGCCGTCGCTGAGATGTCGCGGTCCGGCGCCGACACCGCGCGTATCGGCCACCGTCGTGCCGCCGGAAGAACTGCGAGGTTCATCCGCCTCACCTTTTCACCCGAATGCCCCAGGTCAAGGACCGGCTCGCCGCGCACGGCCGTCATGTGTCGTCCGCGGCGTCAACTGCCAGCCGTCGCCGTGCCGTTCGACGAACCCGAGGGAGTGAAGTTCGTACAGTTTGCCGAGAGCCTCGTCGGCCGTGGTCGCGACCGCCAGTGCGATGTCCCGACGATCGAGGGCGCCTCGGGCAGGCAGCGCGTCAAGGATCCGCCGGCCGAGGGGGTCGAGCAGGTCCCTGGCCAGGACGGGTCCTCGCCTGGTGGGTGCGAGGTCACCCATGTCTCCCACCAGCTCTGCCACTTCGGCGGCGTCCGTGACCAGCACGCCTTCGCCTCGCAGCAGTTCGTGCACCCCGGCGGAGAGCCCGCTCGTCGCGGGGCCGGGCACGCCCATGGTGAACCGCCCGAGCCGTTGCGCACTGCGAGCGGTGACCAGTGAGCCGCTGCGGTACTCGGCCTCCACCACGACCGTCCCCCGCGTGAGTGCCGCGATCACGCGGTTGCGCAGGACGAACCTGCTACGGGTCGGATGATCACCGGGCGCCAACTCCCCCACGACGAGCCCCTGTTCAGCGATGCGGCGCACCAGCTCCGCGTGTCCGGGCGGATAGACCACGTCGACGCCGCAGGCCAGGACGGCGACGGTCGCACCGCCGGAGGCGAGTGCACCCCGGTGGGCGGCTCCGTCGACCCCGTACGCCGCGCCCGACGTCACCACCCAGCCCCGCTCGGCCAGACCTGATGCGATGCTCGCCGACATGTGCGCCCCGTACGGCGTGCAGGCCCTGGCTCCTACGACGGCCACGGAGCGCAGGGCCCAGAGCCTCAGGTCGGGCCTGCCGCGCACCCACAGCCCGATGGGACGCGCCGTGCCCAGGTCGTCGAGCTGGGTCGGCCACTCCTGGTCGCCGGGGCAGACGAACCGGCCGCCGATCTCTGCGATGACCGACAGATCGCGCTCGGGGGCTGCGGCCTCCGCCCGTGCGCGAAGGCCGCGGATACGGCGTTGACCGACTTCCCCCAAGACCTCCTCGTCGGTCCCCTCGGGGGAGGTGAGGAGTGCCATCAGCCCCTGGGCGCCGTACTTGCGGAGCCACCGCCCGCCGTTCTCGTCGCCCGGCTCGATGACACGTGTGAGGGCTGCGCGCGCCAGTCGCTCATCGGCCCCGATGTCCTTGGTCATGACACGCCGCCGATCATGGCCCCTGCGCCCCGGGCGATGCCCGTGCGCAGCTCCAGCGCCAGACCCACGTCGCGCCCGTCGGGACGGTCCCGTCCGGCGAGGTCGGCGACCGTCCATGCGACCCGCAGCACCCGGTCCAGGCCGCGAGCCGTCAGGAGTCCCCGTTCGAGGTCCCGCTCGGCGGCGTCGAGGGCCCCGGGGGCGGTGAGCCATCGGGTGCGCAGCTCATGACCGGGCACTTCGCTGTTGACCGTCCATGGCGTTCCCGCCAGCCGTTCCGCCGACCGCAGCCGGGCCTCCCTGATCCGCCCGGCGACGACCGCCGAGGTCTCGCCCCGGCCGCCGTGGCCCATGAGGTCGGCGCGGTGCACCGGCTGGACCTCCACCCGCAGATCGACCCGGTCGAGCAGCGGACCGGACAGACGCGACTGGTAGCGACGGATCGCCGAGGGCGGGCACTCGCATCCGGCGCCGTGCAGAGTGTGCCGCCCACAGGGGCACGGGTTGGCGGCGAGCACCATCAGGAAGCGGGCGGGCAGCCGTACGACGCCGGCGCTGCGCGCGATAACCACCTGTCCCGATTCGAGGGGCTGGCGCAGTGCGTCGAGAGCCTTGCCCGAGAATTCCGGCGCCTCGTCCAGAAAAAGCACACCCTTGTGGGCCAGGGACACCGCTCCCGGCCTCGCCAGCCCGTTGCCGCCTCCGACGAGGGACTGCATGGTCGCCGAGTGGTGCGGGGCGCAGTACGGGGGCGTACGCACGAGCGGTTCGCCGGGCGGCAGGATCCCGGCGACCGAGTGCACCGCGGTGACCTCCACGGACTCCTGTCTCGTCAACGGCGGCAGCAGCGCGGGCAGCCGCTCGGCCAGCATCGTCTTGCCCGCTCCCGGCGGGCCCTGCAGCAGCAGGTGATGTCCGCCCGCCGCGGCGACCTCCAGGGCCGTACGCGCCCCCTGCTGCCCCGCCACGTCGGCGAGATCCGGGCAGTGGGCGTCCCGCTGCCCGAAGCCGGGCGCCAGTCCCGTCCCGCCTCCGGCGCCAGGAACCATGAGTCCGGCGAGCATGGGATCGGGACGGCCCTCCTCGGTGACGGTCGGCTCCTCCGGCACCGGTTCGCCGGTCAGCACCGCGATGAGCTGGCGCAGGCTTCTCACACCGAGCACGGACACCCCCGACACCAGGGACGCCTCGCCCGCCGTCTGCTCCGGCACGACCACCTGGTGGTAGCCGGCCTCGGCCGCCGCGAGCACGGCCGGGAGGATGCCCCGTACCGGTCGGACCCTGCCGTCGAGACCCAGCTCCCCGATCAGCACCAGGTCTGCGATGGCCCGCGCCTCGATCCGCTCGGCCGCCCCCAGCACGGCTACCGCCACCGCGAGGTCGAATCCGGATCCACTCTTGGGTACCGAGGCCGGGCTCAGCCCCACGGTGAGCTTCTTCTGCGGCCATTCCCCTCCGGAGTTCACGACGGCCGCCCTGACCCTGTCCCGGCTCTCCGACAGGCTCTTGTCGGGCAGCCCGACCAGGGTGAAGGCCGCCACACCCGGTTCGAGATCCGCCTGAACCTCCACCACGACGCCCTCGACGCCCACCAGCGCCACCGAACACGCACGCGCGAACCCCATCAGGCCACCCCTCGGGCATGCTCGACCACGGGAGCGCCGCGTCTGGGCAGCACCACCCCGATCAGGTCGATACGCACGCCGCCCGGCGGCGGTCCGCCGCACGCCTCCAGCCAGCAGGCCGCGAGGCGCCTCAGCCGGTCCACCTTCACCGGGGTGACCGCGGCCATCGGGTGCTCGAAAGCTCCCTCCCTGCGGGTCTTGACCTCGCAGACGACCAGCACGTCCCCGTCGCGGGCCACGATGTCGATCTCGCCCGTCCTGCCGCACCGCCAGTTGCGGTCCAGGACGGTCATCCCTGCCGCCGCCAGCCGCCGGGCGGCGAGCCCTTCGCCGTACCGCCCGAGTGCCCTCGTCGCGTTCATGTCGGCACCACCTCCGGCACCGACTCTGAGGCGGGGACCCACAGTGAGTGGATCTTGGTGGACAACTCACCGATTGTGGATAACTCCGTCACCCACCAGCGCACCAGAAATCACACGTGCCTCAGCAGCCACGCAGACCCCGGCTTCAGCCGCTCGGCAGCTCCAGGTCGCTCTTGTTCAGCTCCTCGATATTCACGTCCTTGAACGTGAGGACCCTCACCTGCTTGACGAACCTGGCCGGCCGGTACATGTCCCAGACCCACGCGTCCGCCATCGAGACCTCGAAGAAGACCTCACCCTGCACCGAGTGCACCTGCATCTCGTAGTCATTGGTGAGATAGAAGCGTCGTTCGGTCTCGATCACGTACTTGAAAAGACCGACGACATCGCGGTACTCCCGGTAGAGCTTCAGCTCCATCTCGGTCTCGTACTTTTCGAGGTCCTCGGCGCTCATGGCATGTTCCCCTTCAGCCGTACGTCCCCCCATTGTGCTCCGGCCCGTGCGCCCCTAGACGATTTCAGAGGCGAGAAGCACCGGTGCACCCGGAGGACCCTCGTCGAGCAGCGTGCGCAGCAGCCCGGCGAGCCTGGTCGGATACACCGTCTCACGCGCCGTCGACAGTTCGGCGGAGGTCCACCACCTCAGACCCGCGACACTGCGCCTCTCCAGCTCCGTCTGCCCCTCGACGGTCGTCTCGGTCTGCGCCGTACGTGCCAGGAAGTACCACTCGTCCTGCTCCCAGCGCCGCCCGTCGAACGGAAAGGAGCAGGTACGGCGCCAGAGAACCGGCCCGAGTTCCACGTCTGTGATGCCAGTCTCCTCGGCCAGCTCACGCAGCGCGGCCTCCTCCCGTGTCTCCTCGCCCTCCAGGCCGCCGCCGGGTGTGAACCACCAGTCCCTGGTGGGATCATCCGGCTCGTACCCGTGCATCAGCAGGATGCGGTCGTCCGGGTCGAGCAGTACGACCCGCGAGACCTTTCGCAGCGCGTCACCGGACACCTGTCGACACACCCCCTCCGGCCCGCCCCGTCGGCTCCGTACGCCGCCGCCCGCCCATCCTCCGTACGACGGGCCCGTACGCCGCACCGCCCAGGATCAGCACCGCCCCGAGGACCACGGAGCCCAGCAGCAGCGTCACGGGCCCCGGCTCCGACACCCCGCCGGGCAGCTCCGCGAACCCCTGCGGGCGCTCGACCAGACTGCCCGGCGGCCACGCCACGGCGTCGATCCGTGCGGTCACCGTCGAGCGCGGCACCGATCCCTGCCCCTGGTCCTGGAGGTGGACCCGTGAGTCCAGCGACCCACTACGTTCGTCACCGAGAAGGAACAACTGTCCCTTCGGGACCGTCGCCCCGAAGCCGGTGGTCGACGCGAGCCCGCCCGGCATCCGCTGGACGTACGGTTCCTCGACCGGTTTCCCGTTGACGGTCAGCCGCCCCTTGGAGTCGCAGCAGGCGACCTTGTCGCCCCCCACGCCGACGACCCGTTTCACCATCGGCATATCGGCCCACTGCACGTCCTTGAAAACCACGACATCGCCGCGCCGCACCTCGTCCCCGGATATCCGCTGCGCCAGGACCCGGTCGCCGGCCTTCACCGTCGGGTCCATCGAGTCCGTCGGCACCGTGTACGGCTGGTACTCCACCGCTCCCCAGACGAACCCGCCGAGGAAGAGCACACAGCCGACGGCCACGGCCAGCCCCGACAGCACACTGCCGAGGCGGCCGTGGCCGCTGTTCGTACGTCCTGTTCCGCTCATCCCAGCCGTCCCCCGTCCCGGAGAATGATCATCGCCGAATCGGCGATCTGGGACGGCACCCTACCCGTCGGTACGGCCGCCGGTCAGCCTCCGCCTGCGCCAGAACACCAGCGGTAGGGCGCCGGCGAGACCCAGCACGGCCGGGGCGCCCGCCGTCGCCACAGCCGCCGCGTTGAGGCCCGACTGGTCGAAGGTGTCGGGCACAGGGAGCGTCGCCAGCCGGTCGAGCGGCCAGGCGATGACGATCGCGCGGCCGACGACCTCGTCGGTGGAGACGGTGCCGTGCCCCGGCAGTTCCTGGTGGTAGCGGGAGTCGAGCGAATTCTGACGGTGGTCGCCCATCACCCAGATCCGGCCGTCGGGCACCGTGATCGGCCCGAACGGCTCGTCGTCACAGGCGGTGTTTCCGGGAAAGATGTACGACGTCTCGTTGAGCGCCTTCCCGTTGACCTGGACGCTGCCGCCCTTCTTGCACTCCACCGTGTCGCCGCCGACCGCGATGACCCTCTTGATGAGGTCCTTCTCCTCGGAGGACGGCATGAGGCCGATGAAGCTGAGGAACTTCTGTGCCACGTTGGGCTCGGGGGCCTCCGTACTGTCGAGCCAGCCACCCGGGTCGTGGAAGACCACGACCTCGCCGCGCTCCGGCTCCGCGCCGAACCACGGCGTGAGCTTGTCCACGAGCACGCGGTCCCCGCGCTGCAGGGTGTCCTGCATCGAGTCCGAGGGGATCGAGAACGCCTGTACCAGGAAGGTCTTGATCAGCAACGCGAGCAGCAACGCGATACCGATCAGCAGAGGCAGCTCCTTCCAGAACGAACGCGGCTTCCGTACGTCCGAAGCCCCGTCGCCCCCGTGCCCACCGTCCTGCGGCCCTCCGTCCTCCGTCCCACCGCCCTGCGGCTCACCGACCGGCCGCTCCACCGCCTGGTCCTTCATCCATGCGGACGCGCCTGCGGATGGGGTCTCCGCGGCGGAACCAGCAGAACCGACGGAAGGCTCGGCGAGCTGCTCGGGCCTGTCCTCGGGCTCACCGTGTCCGGATCGTGCGCCGACGGCCAAATCCCCCACATCCACTCCTCACTCCGTGCAACCGCCCGCTCCGGAGACGGAGCAGGCCCACTACTCCCATAACGAGCGGGAGTTCCGCAGGGGTCGGGAGCAGGATCATTCCGTTCGGATCCTGAGAGGACACACTATTCGACGGGCCGTGCGCCGTGGTCGGTGCGGCGCGCGCGTCCGGTACGGAGGCGTACGTCTCGGGCTCCTCCAGCCGGCGCCAGTGACCCAGCGGCCAGGCGATGACGACGGCCCGTCCGACGACTTCTTCCTCCGAGACGGTGCCGCGGAACTTCTCGTCGAGATGGAAGCGCGAGTCGGCCGAATTCGACCGGTGGTCGCCCATCACGAAGAGCCGCTCCGCCGGCACCTTCACCTCGAAGTCGAGTTTCGACGGCGGGTTGCCGGGATTCAGATACGGCTCGGTGAGCGGTACGCCGTTGACGACGATGCGCCCGTCCTTGTCGCAGCACTTCACGGTGTCGCCGCCCACCGCGACCACGCGCTTGATCAGGTCCTGCTCGTCGGCGGACGGCAGCAGTCCGATGAAGGTGAGGGCCTGCTTGACCTGCTTGACGACGACCGGGTCGTCCGGGGGGACCTCGGTCTCCTCCTGGAGCCAGCCGCCGGGGTCCTTGAACACCACGACGTCGCCGCGCTCGGGGCGGGAGCCGAACCAGGGCGTGAGCTTGTCCACGAGCACCCGGTCGTCGATCCGGATCGTCTGCTCCATGGAGCCGGACGGGATCACGAAGGCCTGCACGAGGAAGGTCTTGAGTACGAGCGCGATCAGCAGCGCCACCGTGATCAGAAGGGGGATCTCCGTCATCGCGGAGCGGCGACGGCGCCGTTTCACCTTGCGGGCGAGCTTGCGTCGCTCCGCGCGCCCCGGCAGGGCGCGTCCCGTGGTGGGTCTGGTACCGGTCGGCAGCCGGGTGTCGGACCGGTGACCCCCGGGCCGTCCTCGGTTACCCATGGGCGCCGTCCGGATCCTGTACGTCCCTGAAGGCGTCGGTGCGCTCCATCGAGGCCCAGCGGCCCAGCGGCCAGCCGATCCAGTCAACCCGCCCGATGACCTTGTCCACGGGCACCGCGCCGCCGCCGGGCCGGCCCAAGTAGTCACGCGAGTCGCGGGAGTTGCTGCGGTGGTCGCCCATCACCCACAGAGTGCCGGAGGGTACGACGATGTCGAAAGGTGCGCTGGACGGCGCGTCACCGAAGTACACGTACCGCTCCTCGATCGCACGGCCGTTCACCTCGACCTTGCCCCCCTCGTCGCAGCAGACCACCCGGTCGCCACCCACACCGATCACACGCTTCACGAAATCTGTCTCGGCGGGCTCGGCCAGACCGAGAGCCGCCGCCGCCCCGCGCGCCAGCCCCGTGAGCGGGTTCCCTTCCGCCGGCTCCTGGACGAAGGACCCGGTGCCGTCGAAGACCACCACATCACCGCGCTGCGGCTCGGTACCGAAACGGTACGCCAACTTGTTGACCAGAACCCGGTCCCCGACCTGGAGTCCCGGCTCCATGGAGCCGCTGGGGATCAGGAAGGGCTGCACGACAAAGGCGCTGAACAGCAGAAGAGAGGCCGTCCCCAGTACGCCCAGCGCCGCGGCCCGGCGCCACGAGAGGGCTCGTAGAAGCCCCGTGAATCCTGGCGTACGCACGGAGCGCGACCCCCCTTCCCTCCCTGTGGCGGGTGTGGAAGAGGGGTCGCGCTCCAAGTGCTGCGGTTCGGTGTCCATCGGGCTCAGAGCTTATCCGGCCGTCCGGCGGAACCGTGCGCGAGTTCGAGCCTCGGCTCAGTTGTCGCGCTTCTCCTTGATCTTCGCCGCCTTGCCGCGCAGCTCACGGAGGTAGTACAGCTTGGCGCGACGTACGTCACCACGGCTCACGAGTTCGATCTTCTCGAAGATCGGGCTGTGCACCGGGAAGGTGCGCTCGACGCCGACGGAGAAGGAGACCTTGCGGACCGTGAAGGTCTCGCGGACGCCCGAGCCCTGTCGGCGGATGACAACACCCTTGAACTGCTGGATACGGGAGCGGTTGCCCTCGATGACACGCACGTGGACGTTCACGGTGTCGCCGGGACGGAAGGCGGGGAGGTCGCTGCGGAGTGACGCCGCGTCGACGGTGTCGAGCAGGTGAGCCATGATCGTCTGCTTCCTCGCTGATGCCACAGGTCATCAACGGAATGTCGAAAGGAAAATTCGGAGCGCCGTTCGCGTCGGGTGGGCGTCGTTCCCCCTGTGGCAGGGGCGCGCACCGGACGTACGGCAGCGGCTCATTCTTCCACGGCCTCGGGCCTGCGCCAAAATCGGCCACCGGGCTCCGGGGCCCAGCCCATGATGGAGAGCATCTCGCGGTCCTTCTTGTCGAACGCGGCGGCGTCGCAACGCTCGATCATGTCGGGCCTGTTGAGCGCCGTACGGCGGAACGCCTCGTCCCGCCGCCACCGCGCGATCTTGCTGTGATGACCGCTGAGAAGGATGTCCGGAATGGTTCGCCCGCGCCATTCCGGGGGCTTCGTGTAGACCGGGCCTTCCAGGAGGTCGGCCATCGCTCCGGGGGCGAAGGAGTCGTCACGATGGGACTCCGCGTTGCCGAGGACGCCGGGCAGCAGCCGTGCGACGGCCTCCATGATGACCAGTACGGCCGCCTCGCCGCCGGCCAGGACGTAATCGCCGATGGACACCTCGTACACCGGCATCCGCGTCGCGTACTCGTCGACGACGCGGCGGTCGATGCCCTCGTAGCGGGCCGGCGCGAAGAGCAGCCAGGGGCACTCGGACAGCTCGACGGCGAGTTCCTGGGTGAAAGGGCGGCCACTGGGCGTGGGAACAACCAGGACGGGGCGGTGCGCGCCCGCTTCGTAGCCGTCCGCGATCGTCTCGTCGAGGGCGTCCCCCCAGGGGCCGGTCTTCATGACCATGCCGGGGCCGCCGCCGTACGGGGTGTCGTCGACCGTGTTGTGCCGGTCGTACGTCCACTCCCGGAGGTCGTGCACGCCCACGTCGAGGCGGCCACGCGCGCGTGCCTTGCCGACGAGCGACACGTTCAGCGGTTCGAGGTACTCCGGGAAGATCGTGATCACATCGGCCCGCAGGGTGGCGGCGGGTGTCATGACGACTCACCCTTGCCCGCGCCGTCGGGACCCTCGCTGTCGGCACCATCGGCGGCGTCCTCACCGTCGGTGGCAGCGGCGACGACCGCGTTGCCGTCGATGAGGCCGGGCGGCGGGTCGATCACGGCCCTCTGCTCCACGAGGTCGATCTCGGTCACGATCTCCTCGACGAAGGGGATCATGACCTCCGTGCCGTCGGGCCGCTCCACGATGAACAGGTCCTGCGACGGGAGGTGGGTGATCTCGGTGATCCGCCCGACCTCCGTGCCGTTCGCCAGAACGATGTCCAGGTCCATCAGCTGGTGGTCGTAGTACTCGTCCGGATCCTCCGGCATCTCCTCCGGGTCCACCTCGGCGATGAGCAGGGTGTTGCGCAGCGCCTCGGCGCCCGTACGGTCGCTCACCCCGGCGAAACGCAGCAGCAGCCTCCCACTGTGCACCCGGCCGGTCTCGACCGTCAGGGGGCCCGTGGAGGCCGGTTCGGTGGCCAGTACGGCTCCGGGGCCGAGCCGCAGCTCGGGCTCGTCCGTACGTACCTCGACGGTGACCTCGCCCTTGATGCCGTGGGCACGGCCGATCCGCGCGACTACCAACTGCACTTGCACACGCCCCTGTTCTCCGACTTCTGCTGCTTCTGCTGCGTCTGTTGCTTGTGCGGCTTCTCCGGCACGGGCGGCGGCGGATCGACGCCTCGGCGGTCCGTGTCCGCACCACGAAGACGACAAAGACCGGGGAGGGCCATGGCCCTCCCCGGTCCGTGCCGGTTCACAACTCTGTCAGCGGACCTGATCCACGTCGACGAGGTCGACGCGGATGCCACGGCCGCCGATCGCGCCCACGACGGTGCGCAGGGCGCGTGCGGTGCGGCCGTTGCGGCCGATCACCTTACCGAGGTCGTCGGGGTGGACCCGTACCTCAAGCACACGGCCACGGCGCAGGGTGCGCGAGGCGACCTGTACATCGTCCGGGTTGTCGACGATGCCCTTCACGAGGTGCTCGAGAGCCTCCTCGAGCATGCTCAGGCCTCGGTCGGCTCAGCGGCGGGCGCCGAAGCAGCGGCGTCGGCCTCGTCCGCCTTCTTGTCGGCCTTCTTCGCCTTGGGGGTGATGGCTTCACCCTTGGGCTCGTCGCCGTCCTTGGCGAGGGCCTCGAAGAGGGCACGCTTGTCGGTCTTCGGCTCCGGCTGGAGCAGCGGCGCCGGCGCGGGCAGGCCCTTGTGCGCCTGCCAGTCGCCCGTGAGCTTGAGGATCGCGAGAACCGGCTCGGTCGGCTGGGCGCCGACGGACAGCCAGTAGCGCGCGCGGTCCGAGTCGACCTCGATACGCGACGGGTTCTGCACCGGGTGGTACAGGCCGATCTCCTCGATGGCCCGGCCGTCACGGCGGGTGCGGGAGTCGGCGACGATGATGCGGTAGTGAGGCGAACGGATCTTGCCCAGACGCTTCAGCTTGATCTTGACTGCCACGGAAGTGGTCTCTCCTGGATCTTGACGTGGTTGGGCACATCGACATGCCGCGTGGGGTTGCGGTACTCGTGTGCCCGATGGACGCGTCAGCCGGAGGAGAGAGGGGTCCTGTGCGACTGTCGAGTACAGCTGGCCATTCTGCCACACGCCTCAGGCGCGCCGCGCCCCGCCCGACCGGGGCGGCTCCCCTGCGGGGGCGACTCCGGGGGCCGGGCGGGCGACGGCGGTGGCGGTGCTCAGCTCGCAGCGGCGACCACTTCCGGAATGCGGAACGGCTTGCCGCACCCGCCGCAGACGATCGGCGCCTGGGCGAGGACCGACGGAACGACGCGCACGTTACGGCCGCAGTCGCAGACCGCCTTCACGCGCACTCCGCCGCCCGATGAGCCGTGCCGCGCGGCGGGACCGCGGAAGCTGCGCTCGGTGTCGGACGTCGTGGCGACCGTGTGCGCCGCGAGGGCACGCTGGAGTCGCTCGATGGTGGGGCGGTAGCGCCGTCTCGCCTCGGGGTTGAGTGAGACCAGGGAGAAACCGCTGCTGGGATGCGGCTCCTCGGAATGGTCCAGGCCCAACTCCTCGGCGATCGCGAGGAATCTGCGGTTGTGGTAGCGGCCTGCTCGCGAGGTGTCGCGGACACCGCGAGCGGCGGCGATGCCATGGACTGCCTCGTGAAGCAGTCGCTCGAAGGAGAGCTCGGCGCCGCAGGCGGACGACGACTCTCCGATCAGGGACTCTGGCGCGGCAAGATCGGGCAGCTCGGCGTGGTGCCGCTGAATCTCGGCCCACGCCTGCGCCAGCTCTGCGGCGAGGACAGGTGGTGTCGTGCTCACGTCGTGAACAACGAGCCTGGACCCTCGCGGGTTCCATTCCGGGGCATCCCAAATATTTTGCACGTACCCGTCAGTTGCCGTTGATGCGTCCTGACGAGGGCGGGTGCGTAGATCTGCGGAGAAGCCTCGCTTCTCACCACAAGGCGGTACGTAGCACTGGCTACGTCTGGACGCGTAGGAGAAATACGTACACCAGATCGAGCCGCACGCATGACGGCCGCCGTTCGGGCGGCCCTGCCGATGCCCACGCCGCTCGGCCTCCGTACAACGGCGGGACGGGACGGGGCCACAAGAACGACATTAACGGGCGCGCCGCCGATCCCCGGCATCGGCCCCGGTCGGGGCAGGCGGCGCCGATTCACCCGATACCGGCGCGGGTGACGGGGAGTTGAGGGATCCACCCCGATGACCTCACCCGTTCGGCGCAATCTCCACCCATGCCCGTCGACTGCCCTCGTAGGCCGTTCCGCCTTGGTCGGGAGAGTTCCGAGCAGGAGCGGAGTCGGGCCCCACAGAGCGCGGCCGGGGACGATTCGGCGGAGGCTCGCACCGTAGGCCGACAACGTCCGGTGAGAGCGATTGTCCGTGCGCCGGGGCGCACGACCGGAGCACACAAGGATTGCCCGCGTACCACTGGACGCGGGCACGGATGCGGAGTTCCCTGACATACGGGGGACGAAGGCGCGCACGCACACGGGGGCTGTCAATCAGGGCACAAGGACCTCTCGCCGGATTGGGGCGCAATCCATGACTCGTACGCTCGTCCAGCACCACCAGCAGCAGGTGAACGCGGCCTCGACAGACCCTTCTACGGAGGCATGCGAGCGCGCCCGTGACTGGGCCGAGATCCAGGAACGGATGCTGGTGCCGCTCTACGAGGCGGTGTACGAGCGTCTGGAGGTGGGCCCCGGCACCAGGCTGCTGGGGCTGGGGTGCGGTTCGGGACTGGCCCTGCTGATCGCCACCGCCAGGGGCGCCCAGGTCACCGGCGTGGACGCCGACCAGGAACGTGTGGCACTGGCCCGCGAGCGGCTCGTCCAGGACGCACGCCCCATGGGGCACGCGACGTCATCCGTGGCGCCCGGAAGACCCGCAGCGGGGCTGTCAGGGGCGTTCGACGGCCAGACCCGCCGGACCCGAGCGCGCGTACTGACCGGCTCCGCCTCCGCGACCGCCGTCGCGGAGGCGGAGCACTCTTCCTACGACGTGATCACGGCATTCCAGCCCATTGGCGTCGCCACCGGCGACGCGGACGGTCTTGGCCCCGCACTGGCGGAGGCGGTACCGATGGCGGACCACGGCACCCCCGTGGTGCTCGCCGGCTGGGGCCCGCCGGAGCGGTGCGCGACGTCCGCCGTCATGCGGGTCGCGGGGCGGCTGACGGAGCGGCTGCGTAAGGGCGGCGGTTACCGTCCTCCGCGCAGGGACGACCTGGAGGACGTGGCGGCGCGGGCCGGGCTGAAACCTGACGGTTCGGGGCGCGTGTCCTGCCCGTTCGGCTACGCGGGCATGGAGAGCGCCCTGCGGGGGCTGCTGTCGACCGGGGCGTTCGACGCGGCGGTGCGGGCGACGGATCAGTCGCAGGTGGAGAAGGAGATAACGGAGGCGCTCCACCCGCATGTCCGGCGCGACGGCACCGTTTGGATGCCCAACGTCTTCCGTTACCTGATCGCGCGCACGCCCTGACGGCGCCACACGTCGTTTGAGAGCACACCGCACCCCCCGCCGCTGAACGGCGCGACGGGGGTGTGGTGTGTGCGCGACCGGCCGCCGACGAGCAGCGGAGAGAGAGCGAATCGGACTCGGTGAAGGTACTGACGGAGCTGAAGGAACACCTTGCGAGGGGCTAGTCAGTATCCAGAATCCTGGTTACTGTCCCTTCTGTGACCGGTTTCGATGAACGCTTCCTGACCCGCAACGGCCTCGCCGCCCAGCAACTCGCCGTTCTGCTGCTCAACCACGAACCGGACACCCGCCTGCCCCGCGTCCGCGACTTCGCCGAAGAGCTCGGCGTCGGCAACGGCACCGTCCAGGCCGCGCTCCAACTCCTGGAGACGGCGGGCGCCATCCGTACGACCGCGCGCGGCCACCTCGGCACATTCCTCGTCGACTCCGACCGCTCGGTGCTCTGGCGGCTCTCGGGGCTCGGCACGCTCCTGGCGGCGATGCCGCTGCCCTACTCGCACCGGTACGAGGGGCTGGCCACCGGCCTGCGCGCCGCGTTCGAGCAGGCCGGTGCACCTTTCGCGATCACGTTCATGCGCGGCGCCGGGACCCGCACCACCGCGCTGATCGAGGGCAAGGTCGACCTGGTGGTGCTCTCACGCTTCGCCGCCGACCGGCTGATCGAGGAGCGCCCCGTGGAACTGGTCGCGGACCTCGGTCCCGCGACGTACGTGGGAGCCCACGGGCTGCTGCTGCGGCACGGCGCGACCCTGGAGACCGACGGACTGCGCGTCGCCATCGACCACGCCTCCGAGGACCAGCGCATACTCGCGGAGCGGGTCTTCGCCGGGCGCGCGGACATCAGATGGGTCGAAGCCTCGTACATGCAGCTGCGCGACCTGTTCGCACACGACCGCGTCGACGCCACGCCATGGAACCTGGATGAAGTCCAGGACCGGCTCGGCACCGGCGTGGACGTGCTGCCGCTGGGCGACGAGGTCACTCGCGACCTGTCGTTGCGCAACTCCAGCGCCGCGATCATCGGCAGGACCGAGGGGGCCAAGGCGCTCGGCGCCGTACGTGACTCCCTCGATCTCTCGCTCATCACCACCTGCCAGGCCGAGGTGTTGCGAGGTGAGCGCACCCCCTCGTACTGACAGCCCCCGCCCCACCCTCCCCCCGTCAAAATCCAAAATCCTGGTTACTGTCGCATTGAGGGACGAAGGGACCACCATGGACGACCAGCTCGCTCTGCGCATCCAGCTCTTCCGTGAGGGCGGCCAAGTCCGGCCCGACGTCGCCGTGTTCGTGACGGACGAGCTGGACGCCCTGGCCGCCGAGGGCCGCACCGTCACCGAAGCGACGGCCGGCACACTCACCAGTCACCTCGTGTCGGCTCTCACCAGGCTGCTCGACGGAGAACCGATCGCGGATTTCCCCACCGACTCCGAGATCGCCGCCGAACTCGCCGGACACCCGGAGGCGGTGGCACGGGCCCGCGCCGTCTCCGTACGGGCGGCGTCGGAACTCGGCGCGGCCCTTCCCGACTCCGAGATCAGCTTCCTCGGACTGCACCTCGCCCTGCTCGACCGGAACTCGCCCCCACGGCACGACACATGAGAAGGAACCAGCCATGACGAAGATCCTCACCGGTGGCGTCGGCAAGGCCGAGGTCACCGAGACCGTCAAGAAACTCGGCCTCGACGGCATCGAGATCGCGGTCTCCAACGACATGGACGCCGCGATGAAGCTCCGCGCCGGCCAGGCCGACTACTTCCTCGGCACCTGCCACACCGGTGCCGGCGCGTCCCTCGGCGTACTCGTCGGACTGCTGGGCAAGCCCGCCTGCCACACCTTCGGCCGCTCCGTGCCCACGGAGGACGAGGTGAACGCCCTGCTGGCGGAAGGCAAGAAGGTCTTCGGCTTCGCCATCGACCAGATCGATGTGATCGCCCCGCTCATGGCCCGCGCCATCGCCGCGCGCGGCTGATGGCCCCGTACGAACCCTCAAGGGCTCAACAGACCTCGTAAGACCCCGTGCCGGGCCAGGCCCCGCCGGGCACTGAGGAGTGAATCCCGTGAACAGCGTCCTCGCAGCGAGTTCGACCGACCTCGACTTCTCGCCGGCACAGCAACTGACCGTGATAGCGCTGTGTGCGCTGACCGCGTTCATCTCTCATATGGCGCTGGCCGTCTTCAACGACGGTGTGCGTCCCTTCATGCTCGACTTCATCCAGGGGCGCTCCACGCGCAACGCCACCACCGCCGTGTCCTTCGGCCTCTCCGCCGGCTTCATCTTCGGTCTCGGCGCCCCGATGGCGTTGTCCACCGGCGTGCTCAACCCGTGGCTCGTCTTCCTGCCCACCGACATCCTGGGCATCCTGTCGCCCAAGAAGTGGATCGCGCCGCTGCTCGGCGGCGCGTGGGGCGCCGTGGTCGTGTTCGGTCTCAACGGGGCCAACAGCCTCGCCCACGACCTGCCCGTCGACTTCCTGACCGCGCTCCAGCAGATGTCGACGCCGATCCTGTTCCTCTTCACGCTCTTTCCGGTGCTCGCCATCACCAAGCAGTTCGGGCGGCTACGGGGCGCGATAGCCGCGGTCGTGGAGCTGGCGCTCGTCGTGATGACGATGAAGGTCTGGCCCGACATCTTCCCCGGCTCCATCGCGATGGCCGTCGGAGTGCTGACGCTCATCGGCTTCGCGGTCAACAAGGACCTGGTGCAGCGGAAGTTGGACCGGGCCGAGGCGGCGAAGGCGGCTTCGGCGGGCACCCCGCCCCAGGAGGGGGCGGCGGACGCCGGGGACGATCCGATGGCCTCGCTCTTCAGCGCGAGCGCGCAGCGACTGCGCCGCTATCTGCCGCTGTTCATGCTGCTCGGGGCCGGCGTCTGCGTGCTGGCCCAGTCGCATGTGTTCGGCGGTGGTGAGGCGACGAGCTTCCTGATCGCCAAGGGCGATTACGCGGAGGCCGCCCAGGTGGACTTCTACCGGGCGTTCGGCTTCGTCCCGCTGATCGCCACGACCGCGCTGGCCTCCGGCGCGTACGGCATCGCGGGCTTCACCTTCGTCTACCCCATCGGCTACCTCATGCCGAATCCGTTCCTCGCCGCCGTCGTCGGCGCGGCGGTCTTCGCCATCGAGGTGCTGGCGCTCTCCGCCATCGGCAAGGTCCTCGGGAAGCTGCCGAGCGTCCGTGACTCCTCCGAGCACCTGCGCAGCGCGATCGGCGAGGCCCTGGGGCTCGCCATCCTCTTCGGTTCGCTGATGGCCGCCAACGTCATGGGAGGAGGGCTCGGCATCCTCATCGTGGGCGGGCTCTACCTGCTCAACGAGTCGATGGGCCGCCCCGTGGTGCGGATGGCGGCGGCGCCCGCCGCGGTCATCGTGGGCGGCGTGCTGCTGAACGTCCTCTACTGGCTGGAACTGTTCACCCCCGTCAAGGGATAGGGGCGCCACGTAGCCCCACGCCGCGAAGGCGCACCACACAGGAAGGCCCCCACACCATGCAGCACCCCGACTCCGCCGCCGGCACCGCACGTGGCGCCGGTGATGGCGACGCACGTCGGGCGCCCCATCTGCGCACCGTCACCGGCCTGTTGCCCGTCTCCGCCGTCAGCGGACCCGCGCTCGCCCACGAACACCTGGTCCTCGATCTCGACCGCGCCGGGGAGGGCGCCGCGGTTCTCGACGCGGACCGGCACGGCCCCGCCGTCACCACGGAACTGACGGCGCTGCGCGAGGAGTACGGCCTCGGGCTGGTCGTCGAGCTGACCTGCCGCGGCATGGGCCGCGACCCGCATGCCCTGGCGCGGATCTCCGCGGAGTCCGGGGTGCCGGTGGTGGCCGCCACCGGCTGGTACTACGAAACATTCCACCCCGCGGAACTGCACGGGGCGAGCGTCGAGGCGCTGACCGCGACCCTCGTAGCGGAGATCGACGGCGAATTCGGCGACACCGGAATCCGGCCCGGTGTACTCGGCGAGATCGGCAGCCACGGCGACGCGCCGAGCGAGTCCGAGACCCGCGCCCTGCTGGCCTCGGCGCACGCCGCCGTCGCCACGGGGCTGTCGGTCGCCACCCACGCCCAGCTCGGCCACGGCGGGCTCGCCCAGTTGGAACTGCTCACCGGCGCCGGTCTCCCGGCGCACCGGATCTCGCTCGGCCACCAGGACCTGCTCGACGCCCCGTCAGTGCACCGTGAGCTGGCGGCGAGCGGCGCGTACGTCGCCTTCGACACCGTCGGTAAGGAGAGCTACCAGAGCGACACCACGCGACTGCGCCTCCTGCTGGCACTGCTGGAGGCTGGCCACGCCGACCGTGTCCTGCTCAGCTGCGACATCTCACGGCATGCCTATCTGCGGTCGGAGGGCGGCCAGGGGTACGGGCATCTCTTCCGGGTTTTCCTGCCCCGTGTGCGGGCGGCCGGCGTGGACGATGACCTGATCGATCTGATGACACGGCGCAATCCGCTCCGGTTCCTGACCGGTGCGGACACGAAGGAGAGCTACTGAGATGTCCGTACAACTGCCGCGGACCTTCCCCCTGGCGACGATCCCGCTGGACGACGCGGTCCGGACGCAGTTCCGGCTGCTGGAGCACGTCGCGGCGCGGTTCGAGGGTCAGCAGCTCTTCGAGGCGGACGCGGGTGTGGTGCCGGACCTGGGCCGGCCCCGTACCACCGCGCGGGTCGAGTCGGTGTTGGCCGACTTCTTGGGCGCGGAGGACGCGGCGCTGGTGCAGGGCGCGGGTACGGGCGCCATCCGGGCGGCGCTCCAGAGCGCCGTCGGCCCCGGTGACCCGCTGCTGATCCACCGGGCACCGGTCTACCGCACGACCGCGGTGACGCTGCGCGGGCTCGGAGTCCGCACCGTCGAGGCGGACTTCAACGATGGCGCGGCGCTGCGGCAGGCGCTGGACTCGCGCGAGTTCGGGTGGGCGTACGTCCAGCACAGCAGGCAGCGGCTCGCCGACTCGTACGACGCGGGGGACGTCATCGCGGCCTGCCGCGCCGCCGGGGTGCGCACGATCGTGGACGACAACTACGCCGTACTGCGCGCCCCCTCATGCGGAGTTGAGCTGGGCGCCGACGCCTCGTGCTTCTCGCTCTTCAAACTGCACGGGCCCGAGGGTGTCGGCGCCGTCGTCGGGGCGGCCGACGTCGTGCAGCGCGTCCGTGCCGACAACTACTCCGGCGGCGGCCAGGTACAGGGGCACCAGGCGCTCGACGCGCTGCGCGCCCTCACCCACGTCCCCGTCATGTGGGCGATCCAGTCGCAGGTCGGTGCCGAGATCGCGGACCGGCTCGCCGCCGGTGAGGTACCCGGTGTGGCGGAGGTACGGATCGCCAACGCGCAGGACCGCTGTCTGCTCGTACGCCTGGACCGCCCCGTCGCGCGTGCGCTGCCCGCCGTGGCGGCCCGGCACGGCGCCGCCCCGTACCCCGTAGGCTCCAACTCCCGCTACGAGATCGCCCCGCTCTTCTATCGGATGTCCAGCTCGTCCCTCGACGACGCTCCGGAACTCGCCGACCGGACCGTGCGGATCAACCCCATGCGGGCCGGGGCCGATCTGGTGATCGAGATCCTCCGCCGTTCGCTGCACGACCTGAAGGACTGACCGTGTTCCTGGACGCCGTCCTGGCCCGCAACCCCGAACTCGTCGACGTGGCGGCCTCGCTGCACCGCTCCGGCGCCGTTCCGCCCGACACATACGTGATCGACGCCGACACCGTGGGGGCCAACGCCGCACTACTGGCCGGCGAGGCCGAACGACTCGGTCTCTCGCTCTGGTTCGTGGTCAAGCAGATCGGCCGCAATCCGGCGCTGATCCGGGCGATCGGCCGACACATCCCCCGTTTCGCGGCGATCGATCCGTACGAGGCGCGGCTGCTGCACGACTCGGGGGCACGGGCCGGCAACCTCGGCCACCTCGTACAGATCCCGCCCCGTCAGTTGCCGGAGATGCTCGGCTGGCGGCCGGAGACAGTGACCGTCTTCGACCTGGCCAACGCCCGCGCCGTGTCGGACGCCGCCCGGCGGCTCGGCTTCGTCCAGGACGTTCTCGTGCGGCTGGAGGGCACCGACAAGGTCTATCCGGGGCAGGAGGGCGGCGTGCCGCTCGCCGGGCTCCACGACTTCGCGGCGGCGGCCGAGACGCTGCCGGGCATCAGGCTCGCGGGCGTCACCGCGTTCCCCTGTATTCTGTGCGATCCGTTGACCGGTGCACCGACCCCCACGCAGAACTTCCAACTCGTGACCATGGCACGCGAGTTGCTGGCAGCGCGCGGTCATGAGGGGCTGAAGCTCAGCGCACCGAGTGCCACCTCCATGGCCACCCTCCCCCTCCTCGCCGAGTTGGGCGCCACGCACGGCGAGCCCGGGCACGCCCTGACCGGGACGACCCCGCTGCACGCGATCGACCACCACCAGCCCGAACGACCCGCGTACGTGTACGTCAGCGAGGTCGCACACACGCTCGCGGACGGACGGCCCGCGATCCACGGTGGCGGCTTCTACCCGCGCGCCCGTATCCACGAAGCCCTGCTGCCCCGCACCGGGCTTCGCCTGCCCGTGCAGGACGCGCCCGCGGAGAACATCGACTACTACCGACTCCTCCAACGCCCCACCCACGCCGCGGACGTTGAGGTCGGGGACACCGCCCTACTCGCCTTCCGCACCCAGATCTTCGTCACCCGCTCGACCGTCGCGGTGGTCGCCGGGCTCTCCACCGGAGAACCCCGGCTGACCGGTCTGTACGACGCCCAGGGTCGGGCCCGGTAAGGAGCCAGAGTCATGAGCACGACCGTGATCGTCGTCATCGACGGATTCGGTGTCGGCGCGATGCCGGACGCGGGAGGGCTGCGCCCCGGCGATCTCGCCGCCGACACCTGCGGGCATGTACTCGACCACTGCCGGGCGGCGCTGGGCCGGCCGCTGCGGCTGCCCGCACTCGGGGCGCTGGGCCTCGGGCTCCTCCATCCGCACCCGGATCTTGCCCGCCGGACCAGCCGCCCCGTCGCGGTCGGCCGGGCGGCCCTCGGCTACCCGGGGGCGGACACGTTCGCCGGGCATCAGACCATGATGGGGGCGGACTTCAGCAGGGTCACGGTGGCCCCGCTCGCCGGTCATCTCGACGAGGTGAGCGGCGCGCTGAAGTCGGCGGGACACCTGGTCGAACCCCTACGGGGGCAGCCGCTCCTGCTCGTCGACGGCGCCGTCCTGGTGCACGACAACCTGGAGGCCGACCCGGGCATCAACTGGAACGCCTCCGGACGCCTCCACGAACTGTCCTTCGACCGTATCGTCTCCATCGCCCGTACGGTGCGGGAAGTGGCGCCGGTCGCACGCGTCATCGCCGTCGGCGGGCACGCGGACGGGCCGCTCTCCACGTACGTACGTGACGGTGACGGCGGCACCGTCGGCCTCGACACCCCGGCCACCGGCTTCTACCGCAACGGGGGGCTCCAGGTGCGGCATCTGGGCGTGGATCTCGACCATGCCGGACAGCTGCCCGACGTCGCCGCCCGTGCGGGCGTCCCCGTCACCCTCGTCGGCAAGGCGGCGGACATCCTGGCGTGCGAGGGCGCCGTACGGCGCCCCGCCGTCGCGACGGCGGAGGTGCTGGAGCACACGCTGGCGGCGGTACGGGGCGGGCAGGGCGGCCTCGTGGTCGCGAACGTCCAGGAGAGCGATCTCGCGGGCCACCAGCAGGACACGGGTCGTTACGGGAGCGTCCTGGAGCAGGTCGACGCGGGGCTCGCCGAGCTGACGGGGCTGCTCACCGCGCCGGACGACCGTCTCATCGTCACGGCCGACCACGGCAACGACCCGACGATCGGCCACGCGTATCACACACGCGAGTACGTGCCTGTCCTGATCCATCGACCGGACGCCGCGGGGATCGAACTCCTGGCGGACGCCGCCACATTGGCGGACGTCGGGGCGACGGCCGCAGCGGCCCTCGGCCTGGACGCGGGCGCCCTCACGACGGGAGCGACGCTGCTCGGCCGATCGGCCCCGCCCCGCCCCGTGCGGGAACCGCAGCAAGGCTGAGGCGGAGCCGCAGGAAGTGCGCCGCCGTGGTGGCCCCGCACCGCCGCCCGTCAGGCCCAGGTCGGGCCCCGCCGGGTGGACCCTCAGCCCATGAACTTCTTGAACTCGTCCGGCAGTTCGAAGTTCTTGTCCGCGTCGCCCGCCGGGAGGCCGAAGGCGCCACCCGCCTGCGCCGCCTCTTCGCGCCGCACCGCCGCGGCCTGCTCCTCGGCCTTGCGCTTCATCGGATTGCCGGAGCGCCGCTTCCCCTTGGCCTGCTTCTGCTGCTTCTTCTGCCGGCCGGGTCCGCCACCCGAGCCCGGAGCGCCCGGCATTCCCGGCATCCCGCCGCCCTGCGCCATCTTCGACATCATCTTGCGGGCCTCGAAGAACCGCTCCACCAGGTTCTTCACGGCGCTGACCTCGACGCCCGAACCCTTGGCGATGCGCGCCCGGCGCGAGCCGTTGATGATGGTCGGCTCGTGCCGTTCGCCCGGTGTCATGGACTTGATGATCGCGGCCGTACGGTCGACGTCCCGCTCGTCGATGCTGCTGATCTGGTCCTTCATCTGCCCCATGCCGGGCAGCATCCCGAGCAGCTTCGAGATGGAGCCCATCTTCCGGACCTGTTCCATCTGCGCCAGGAAGTCGTCGAGCGTGAACTCCTTGGGCCCCTTCGCCAGCTTCTGGGCCATCTTCTCGGCCTCGGCCTGGCTGAAGGTCTGCTCGGCCTTCTCGATGAGGCTGAGCATGTCGCCCATGTCGAGGATGCGCGACGCCATGCGGTCCGGGTGGAACGCGTCGAACTCGTCCAGCTTCTCGCCGTTGGAGGCGAACATGATCTGCTTGCCGGTGACGTGCGCGATGGAGAGCGCGGCGCCGCCGCGGGCGTCGCCGTCGAGCTTGGACAGGACGACGCCGTCGAAGCCGACGCCGTCGCGGAAGGCCTCCGCGGTATTGACCGCGTCCTGACCGATCATGGCGTCGACGACGAACAGGACCTCGTCGGGGCTGACGGCGTCGCGGATGTCCGCGGCCTGCCGCATCAGCTCCTCGTCGATGCCGAGCCGGCCGGCGGTGTCGACGATGACGACGTCGTGGACCCGGTCCTTCGCGTACTTGATGGAGTCCTGGGCGACCTTGACCGGGTCACCGACGCCGTTGCCGGGCTCGGGGGCGTACACCGAGACGCCCGCGCGTTCGGCGACGACGGCGAGCTGGTTGACGGCGTTGGGCCGCTGGAGATCACAGGCGACCAGCAGGGGGGAGTGGCCTTGGCCCTTGAGCCAGAGGCCCAGCTTGCCCGCGAGAGTCGTCTTGCCCGCGCCCTGCAGACCCGCGAGCATGATCACGGTCGGCGGCTGCTTGGCGAAGCGCAGGCGCCGCGTCTCGCCGCCGAGGATGCCTACCAGCTCCTCGTTGACGATCTTGATGATCTGCTGGCTGGGGTTGAGCGCCCGCGAGACCTCTTCACCGCGTGACCGCTCCTTGACCTTCGCGGTGAAGTCGCGGACCACGGGGAGCGCGACGTCCGCCTCAAGGAGCGCGATGCGGATCTCGCGTGCGGTGGCGTCGATGTCCGCCTCGGACAGCCGCCCCTTGCCGCGGAGGGTTTTGAAAGTCGCTGAGAGGCGATCGGAGAGGGTATCGAACACGGCGCTCGTAGGTCCTCAGGGGTCGGGGGCAGAGTGGATTGCTCTCCAGAGTATCCGGCCGGGCGAACACGGGGGGCCCTGCCCGGTGGATGCTGTTGGTTTATTCGGCCCGCTGCGTGACGTCGGTCCCCATGACCCGGTTGTGGTCATGGGGACCGACGTTGTTTTGTGGGGTGGGTGTC